>JBHIEQ010000326.1:0-3447 GCA_046760725.1 Gemmatimonadales bacterium | reverse complement strand
CACCTGGTAACTCTCGCCGCTCGCGCCCTCGACCATGAGGAGCCACTTTCCATCCACGTACTTGAAATCGAGCACGCGCAATCCCTCGCTCGACTGACCCGGCTCGAGGGTCCTCGTGGGAGGCTCGACCGCGAGACCGCCTGTCCACCGTACATCCACCGCTGCGGAGTCACCGGTGAGCTCGAGCGATACCACATATTCTCTCTCGGTCGCCCACGTGGCAGCTGTTCGGGACCCGACATTACTTGCTCCCGGCGGCAGGGGGATTGCGAGCTCGAGCGTGACCGGCGGTCCGCTTGCCCGCAGTGCGGCGACGAATTGACCTGCGTGTTGCTCGAAGCGTGCGGCGATCGAAGTCTCTCCCACCCTGAGATTCCGCACGACCGCGTGCTCCCAAGCGGGCGGGAACTGCGGCGCGAGTCGCGCTCGGGCGTGCGGGGCATCGGGTTCCCAGCCGAGCAGTCCGGTCACGAGCGGTGAGACCAGCATCGACGTTGCAAAGAACTGGTGCGGCACGGCCTCGTCAAGGGGACGGTAGTACCTGCCGGACAGGAGTTCCGGGTGGCGCCCGCGCGCCCAGTCGAAAGTCATCTGCGCCAGGGCGTCAATCAAAGGATACCCGGACCACGGCCGCCGGTACTCGTACTGTCCCCAGCTAACGAAGCCGGTCACGAATGGCCAAACCGCTCCCATGTTGTAGTGCACGGGATCGTAAAGCGGGCTCCCCGTGGAAAGCATGCGCGCTCCCCAGTCGGAGCTGATGGCGTCTCCCGCGAGCTTGCGAAGGGTGGATGCGGCGCGTTCCGGATCGAGCAGGCCGAATGCCGCAGCGGTCGCGGGCCAGACGGTGAGGTTGTCGTTCGTCTCGCCGGACTGAAGGATCCCGAACGCGTGATGCCCCTCGCGCTCTCGCCAGTAGTCGCGATTCAGGGTGAGCCGAGCCTTGTCGTAGAGGTTTGCCGCTTGCGCCGCCAGCTCGGTTTCGCCCATGAAGGTCGCCATCTCCTTCATTGCCCTGAGCGCCCCGATCCACACCGCCGCGAGATAGATGTCCTGATGCAGCGCCTCCCCGATGGCACCCACCTCGACCGCCCCCAGTCCGCCCGTCGTGTTCTCGATGATGCCGTCTCCGTCGGTCTCGGTGGTGAGACACCACGCATAGGCACGTTGGATCACCGGCCACAGGTTGTCGACCAGGGTCGAGGCGCCGCTCGCGAGCCAGTAGCGCCACACGGCGAGGATCCAGTACGGAGTGGTGTCGGCGTGGTAGTAGGCGTACGGATAATCCGTGAACCACGGGATCACGCCCGCGCTCTGCGAGATCTCGTGTGTGATCTTCCCATCCTCGCGCTGATACTTGGCGAAAAAACGCAGCCCCTGAGCCACGGCATCCCATTGGCCCGTGGCGTCCATGGCGAACGTATTGATCGCGGCGTCGCCGCCGAAGAACCAGCCGAAGCCGGGCCGCGTGCTCGTGCCGGAGGGTCCCCATCCCGCGACCAGGCCACATCCCAGGTCGGGGTTGCAGACGAGCTGCTCGTCCAGGTTCACCTTGGACCACGCGAAGGCCAGATCCAGCTCGTCGTCGGGCGTATCTATCGACACGGTTCGAACCAGCAAGTCACCAGCGTGCGCTCGGCGCTCGCGATAGAGATCTTCGGCGCTCTCGATCAGGATGCGGTAGATCCCGACCACCGAGTCCCGCGGCCCTGTGCCGGCGGCGACCGCGATAGGTACGAACTCGCGTCGCGCCCGCATGCTGTCTATGGGGATCACGAACGTGTTGGGCGCGTCCGGTAGCGCGTGCGCCGGATGGGACGAAGCCTCGGTCGCCCAAGGGGAACCAATCAACGCGTTTCGCATGCGCAGGCTCTCCGAGAGGACGAACGCTCTCTCGTCCGCGTTCCAAAACGCGTACTGTCCGCCCATCGCTCCCGGCCAGGCGTACTGGAGCACCGTCCTGAAGCTCACGATGATCTCGAGCGGCCCGAGCGTCTTGACGTCGAGCAGCACGAGCAGCCCGGGTTGGCCGAGCGGTGCCAGGATGTGCTGGCGCACGGTGAACGTCTCGTGCGTGTAGGTGATGGTGGTGAGTTCGGGCCGGATCTCGACCGTGCGCGCCACGTCGGCGCCGCGCACGGGATCCACATACTTAGGGATCTTGAAGTCGAGTCGGAAGTCGCTCGCGAGCTTCAGCGGGTGCACCCACAGCTCGGCCTCTCCGGTCTCGTAGCCGAGCCAGGCGGCCTTGCGGCCCACGACGCCCACGTACTGGTGCGGTCGCACGTCACCCACGAGTCCGATAGGCGACGGCTCGATTGCGAACTTGGGGACGGTGAGTTCGGCGGCCGAGTCCCCACCCTCGGCGGCAATGCCGAGGGACAGGCTCGCGTATAGGGCGGCGCCCAGTGGGGTCATCTCTCGCTCCGGGAGGTCCGCACGAATATCCGGCGGATGTCGGGGCGCGTCCAGCGCATGCGCAACGGGGCCCACTCGATCCCAGAGCCGCGACCGATGCGCTCTGGAACCCGCCGGGTGACATCTCTATCTTGGGCCATGGACGAGCAGCTCGAGTTTGCTCGACAGATCGCTCGGCGATTGATGTCCGCAGGGATCGAGTACATAGTCGCCGGTTCGACGGCACTTGCGTAGTGGCGCATGTTCGCCGGCGGCGATTGTTCCTTCATTTCTACGGCCGCGACTTCACGGAGCCCACCGTGGAGGCGATCCTCTCGTCACTGGAGGAGCGGTAGGAGTAGGCGGCGCATCACAAGATCGTGCGTTGTGCTCCGGCTACGCGAATCATCAGCACAAAGACGAATCGCGTGTACCACAAACCGCTGATCACAATTCTGCTCGCAACGATCGCCTGCTCTCCCGGCTCCATCCTCGACAAGCAGGAGATGCTCGACCACCAGACGTGGTGGGACAACCGCGACTGGGACTGGTACCGTGCCAAGATCCCGTTCTTCGAGTCGCCCGACACGGCGATTGACGCCACCTACTACTACCGCTGGGAGGTCGTGACCAAGCATCTCACCTACGGTTCGCCCGAGACCGGCTACACGTTCACCGAATTCATCGACCGGCCCTTCTGGTCCGGCGCGTACGGGGCGATCAGCTGTCCTCTGGGCCACCAGTTCTACGAGGTGCGCTGGCTCAAGGACCGGCGCATCATCGAGGACTTCGCCCGCTACTGGTTCGAGACGCCCGGAGCGGAGCCCCGCAGCTACAGCAACTGGTACGGTGACGCGATGTGGGCGACCTATCTTGTGATGGGGGACACTTCGTTTATTCGCGTCGTATTGCCCCACATGGAGGAGCAGTACGCCGGGTGGGTACGCGAGCACTACGACTCGGCGCACGGGATGTTCTACTGGGACGGGTTGCACGACGGGATGGAGGTGAACATCAACAGCCGGCTGACGGACGACGAGCAGACCGGCG
>JBHIEQ010000325.1:0-3456 GCA_046760725.1 Gemmatimonadales bacterium | reverse complement strand
TCAGAACCCTTTTCAGCGGGATACCGTAGGCCCGCAGTCGCTCGGGATCGAGCAAGACCTGGTACTGCTTCTCGAACCCGCCCACCGACGCGACTTCTGTGACACCTTTCACGCTGGTCAGCTGGTATCTGATGTACCAGTCTTGAATCGTGCGGAGTTGTTGGAGGCTATATCCCTCACCCTGCACCGCGTACTCAAATGCCCACCCCACACCCGTGGCATCCGGTCCAAGTTGTGGCCGAACGCCTTCCGGCAGCTGACCCGCCACGTAGTTCAGGTACTCGAGTACGCGCGAGCGCGCCCAATACAGATCGATGTCGTCCTCGAATATGATGTACACGAACGAGAGACCGAACATCGAGTAGCCCCGTACGACCCGCGCTCCCGGTACCGCAAGCATGGCGGTGGTGAGGGGGTAGGTGACTTGATCTTCCACGATTTGCGGAGCCTGGCCCTTGTACTCGGTGAATATGATGACCTGGATATCCGAGAGATCGGGCACAGCGTCCACCGGAGTCCGCATGATCGCCCAAATGCCCCAGCCGACGACAGCGAGCGTGAAGAACCCTACCAAGAAGCGGTTATTGACCGACCATTCGATGATGCGCTTCAGCACGTCACGTCCTCTCTCACTCGTTACCTTCTGGTGTCTCGCTGCCCCCGCCGTGGCCCCCGTGACCCGCCATGGCCGCGAGCGCGGAGCCGAGGTTCGACTCCGAGTCGATGAGGAAAGTGGCGCTGTTGACCACCCGTTCGTCAGCTTCCAGGCCGCCAAGCACGATGACCCAGTCGTCGGCGCGTTGTCCGAGTTTCACCGATCGCGGCTCCAGCATGCCGTCGGGGAGCGCGACGAATACCATTTGCCGCTCGCCCGTCTGCACCACAGCCGAGGCGGGTACGACCAGGGCGCTGTCCGCGACCTTCGCATTGAGCCACACCGTCGCGTAGAGCCCCGGCTTCAGCCGGTTGCGGTCATTGCGCACCGCGACACGAGCTTTGAGCGTCCTGGTTCGCTCCTCGAGCGTAGGATACACGTACTCCAACCGGCCCGAGAAATTCTCGCCCGGGTAGGCGGCTACACTGACTTCCACCTGTTGACCTTCGGTAATCACGGCCAGGTCGGCTTCGTAGAACTGCGTCTCGATCCACACCTCTGAGAGATCCGCGATCATGTACAGAGGCTGACCCGCGCGAATGGCGCTCCCGCTCAGGACCTTCTTTTCCATCACGATGCCCGACCAGGGCGATTCCAGTGTGAGCGTTCTGCGTGTCTCTCCCGTCTGCTCGATTTCCCGAATCTGCTCCTCGGAGATGTCCCAGTACTCCAGGCGCTGTCGAGCGGAGTTGAGCAGCGTATCGGCGGCTTCGCGCACCTCGGAGATCGAGCTCGACGCGAGCGAAAGCTGGAGGTTACGGGCGAGGATCAACTCCTCCTGAGCAGTGACCAACTCGGGAGAGTAGAGCTCTATCAAAGGCTGTCCCCTGCGCACCCAGTCACCGGTGAAGTCGACATACAACTTCTCTATCCAGCCACCTATCTTCGGTGCGATCCAATGCATCCGGGACTCTGCCGCGCTGACGTACCCGACGGTACGGATCGTCTTGTTCAGCGAGCGCACCTCCACACGGCCGAACGCAACCCCAAGGCGGCGAGCCTGTTCATCTGACAGATGCACGACCTGAGGTTCCTGTGCCTCTGGCTGAGCGCTGCCCGTCTCATGCCCGCTGTGATCCCGCCCATCGATTGTTTCAGCGGCGGGCTGAGCCGAGTCGCTCCCACAGCCGACCAGAGCGACTGCAGCGCCCACAAGCAGCACCCGAAGCGTCCGGGTGTTCCTCAGATTCCTACTCATTAGAGAAAATCTCCCTCCCCACGGTCAGCTCCATTTCGGCAACAGTGCTCAAGAAGGCCGCGAGCAGCGTGTGATAGTCGAGTTCATAGCGATATAGCGTCGCCTCACTGGTGACGAGCGTGAGAAAGTCCACGTTGCCGACCTGATACGCGGAGATCGCCGACTGCAGCGCGGCCGCTGCCTGAGGTACGATCCCATCGCGGTAGAGGACCAGTTGAGCTCGCAGCGTCACCATCCTGGCCCTCAGATCTGCGAGCCGGGCGGTGATCTGGTTCACGGTCTCCCTGTAAGTCGTCTCCGCCTGGTCTGCCGCGGCCCGGGCTGCGGCGATGAGCGGTTTCTGCTTCCGCCCCGCAAATATCGGGAGCTGTATCCCCACGTTGGCGCTGATGAAGTCCTCCAAACCCGCGCCGCGATAGCCATATCCGATCGAGAACATGAAATCAGGCCACAGATTCTTCCGTGCGAGATCCGTGAGCAACTCCTGTCGCTCGATTCGAGTACGGTGTGCGACGAGTATCGGCCGTTGCTCGATGGCGAGCTCGACCAGCTCGGAAAGTGAGGGGATGTCGGAAGCCTGCGCGCTCGCGGATGCGAACTTGAGAGAAGACGTGTCGGTGCCAGCGAAGGCGAGCTCCACAAGCCTACTAGGCAAGATGCTCGCCTGAATGGGCGTTTCGGGCGACCGGTTGACCAGGGCGTTGAGCCTCGCGACCGCCGCCTCGCGCCGCGCGAGCTGTTGCAGCAGGCGCTCACGCACCCGACCCAACTCGACGTTTGCCTTGAGTACATCCTGCTGCAGGCCGGAACCGACACTGTAGCGCACGTTGGCGACTCGCACGAAGTCGCTGAGCAGCTCCTGGTGACGCCGCGTGATCCCCAAGCTGTGCTCAACCGCGTAGAGGTCATAGTACGCCGCTCGGACGGACGTCGCGATCTGGAAGCGTCTGTCAGCGAACTCCGCGGAAACGGTTGCGTACTCAGCCTCGGCCGCCGCAGTGCGCAGACGCAACTTTCCCGGAAACGGGATCGTCTGCCGAAGCTGCACAGCCGCTGCCTGGGTCATCGGCGTACCATCAAAATCGAAGCTGGGGAGCGGAAGGTTCATCACCCCCATCATGAGCTGGGGATCGTCCCATGCGCCCGCCGGCCCAATTCGCGCCTCGAACGCCTCCGCCCGCGACTCCATGGCTCGGAGGTCCTGATTCTCCCGCAGCGCAAGAGCCACCAGGCTGTCGAGCGGTGTTCGGTCAGCAACAAGCTGAGCGGGGGCTGCGGTCGTCGCGCCTACGGCGATCCCAGCCCACAGCCCCACCACGCGCCCTAGCGAGGGTCCTGCCATACGTATCTCTTGCTCCTGTTGACGATCTGTACGGATTCGCAAACGGGCGGCCGCTCACGGCCGCCCGTGCCGATTGTCGCGGCCCTTGTCGCACAAGGCAGGCCAGCGAGGCGCATGTCAGCTAAATGATTGGTGATCAGCTACTTAGAAAGTGGACTTAAGAGGTCGGATTTGTGTGCGCCGGGGGAATCGACGCGCCCCGTGGGGGAAAACACCCGCGTGACCCACGACCTCACCCCGAGGATCTGGTCCAGAACGCTT
>JBHIEQ010000324.1:0-3462 GCA_046760725.1 Gemmatimonadales bacterium | reverse complement strand
CGCGACTCGGGTGGGCACGCTTACTCCTCCTCGACCTCGATCCGCCTCTCTCCCCCGTAATACCCGCAGCTCGGACACACACGATGGGGTCGGCGCGGGTCTCCGCACCGCGGACACGGCTGCAACGCGATGGGAGACGCCTTGTAGTGTGTCCGACGTTTCCGCTTCCGGCTCTTCGACGTTCGGCGCTTCGGTACCGCCATCTAGCTCTCCTATTCAGTGTCCGGAGTGACCCGTAGCCGCTCCAGAGCGGCCCAACGGGGATCCGGCTCGGATCCGCACCCGCACGGCCCCTCGTTCAGGTCCTTACCGCAGCGTGAGCAGAGCCCGCGACAATCCTCGCGACAAAGCACGTACTCCGGAACTGCGAGGATCAACTCCTCCCGGATCGGCTGCGACAAGTCCAGCTCTCGGGCTCCCCCGGGAATGAGGTAGCTCGCGGGATCGTCCAACGAAGCGTCCTCGCTGAAGAGAGCCTCCAGATCCGACTCCACTTGGACATCCACGCGCGCAAGGCAGCGGCGGCACGCCGTCGCCACCGTGGTCGCGAGTCGCGCATCCCAGTAATAGCGACCCGGCCCGCTGGCTGTGAGCCGACCACTCACCACCACAGGCGCCGCCAGAATGAAATCGACATCCTCGAACAGCGGATCGTCCGCGGGGACCTCCGCCGCAGTCTCTACCGGACCCGCGGCCAGAAGCGCGAGATCGAGTCGTACCACAGCCGCTAAACGTACCCGGGGCAGGAAATTCGGTCAATCGGAATCCACACCCCAGAGACCCCGCAATTCCCCCTCGGTGAAGAAGAACGCCACTTCCCTCACAGCGTTCTCCGGCGAGTCGGACGCGTGGATGGCATTACGCTCTTTCGACTCGGCGTACAGCCGGCGTATAGTCCCCTCCTCGGCCTCCGCGGGATCGGTCGCCCCGATCACCTCACGCAACCGGTCCACCGCGTCGTCCCGCTGCAGTACCATCGGCAGGCAGGGACCGGATGTCATGAAACGGACCAGCGAGTCGAAGAACGGACGCTGAGCGTGTACCTCGTAGAAGGCTTCGGCCTCGAGACGCGACAGACGCGTGAGGCGCGCCGCGCGAACCACGAAACCCTCCTCCTCGAGACGGGCGATGATCTTCCCCGTATTGCCGGCCGCGAGTGCGTCAGGCTTGATGATCGCCAAGGTCTGCATGGGAGACATAATAGAAGCTCGTGCGTCCGGACGCGCAGGCGTGTCCGTGGCGTCACCTGTTGCCGAGTAACCTCCTCACGATATCGCCCCTGGATAGGAAGCCCACCAGAGCGCCGTCGCGGACGACGGGGAACCGCTCTATGTCACGGTTTATCATGAGTGCCGCTACGTCTGCCAGCGTCTGATCCTCGGACACACAGAGTACACTCCGATCCATGACCTCGCGAATTGGAATGGCATGGGGGTCCCCCTCGGTCTCAGCACGCCGCTTGGCGGGCGGGCGATGAGCGCCGCTCATACGATGGACGTACAGAGGAAGCAAGTGACGGATCAGCTCCCGGTGCGTGACGATCCCCAGCACCTCGTTGGTCTCGCTCACGACCGGGAGGGCGTGGACGCCCTTAGCGACCATGAGCCGCAGCGCGTCACCCAGGGTCGCCGTGGACTGAACCGCGTAGCGCCTCCGTACCATCACGTCCCGCACCGACAGGTAACCCGGCAGCTCCAGCTCCGCCAGTTGCTCGGCCTCCATCACGTCCTCCGGCCCCCTCGCAGCGAGCATCGCATCCACCACGTCGTCGCTTCCGAGGGCACGCGCCATCGCGCTCAACGCCTGGAGGTACTGGGATGTCTCCTTCGGAGGAGCAACTATCAGCATGACGATGCGCGCCTGCTTGCCACCCTCCTCGTCAAGTTGGATCGGGTCGGCCGCAACTCCTAGCGCCATCGCGATGCGCGGCACGGCATCCGTGCGAAGGTGCAACAGGAAGGTCTGCCCGACCACCACCACGTCGCCAGGTAGCGTATCCCCGAGCAGCTTCCGGAGCCGCTCCGGATCGGCCGCCGCACCCGAGTCGACGAGGGCGTCGGTGAGCTGCCTCGATGCCTCGCGCAAGGTACTTGCCTCGAGGGGCACGAGAATCCGCTCACGCCGCAGCAATTTCGTCAACTTCATCGTACCGCCATTCGCTCCTCCAGGAGAGGCACCACGTCGGCGGGCCGCCGCATTACCGCAATACCGGCGTTCTCGAAAGCGGAGATCTTCTCGGCGGCCGTTCCGGAGGCGCCGGAGATGATGGCTCCGGCATGCCCCATCCGCCGACCCGGTGGAGCCGTTTGGCCGGCAATGAACCCTACTACGGGCTTCTTCATCGACTCCGAAACGTAGGCCGCCGCCTGTTGCTCGTCGGTGCCCCCGATCTCGCCGATGATCACGACCGCGTCGGTAGCAGGATCCGCCTCGAAGGCCTCCAGGCAGTGGATGAAGTTGGTGCCGATGATCGGGTCGCCCCCGATTCCTACGCAACTCGATTGGCCTATGCTGTTGCGCGAGAGCTGGTGAATGATCTCGTAGGTGAGCGTCCCGCTGCGGGAAACGACCCCGACCCTACCAGGCGCACAAATCTGCGCCGGTATGATGCCCACCTTCGACTTGCCGGGCGAGATGACCCCCGGACAGTTCGGCCCCACGAGTCTCGCTCCGCGCTCAGCGAGGTAGGGCATCACCCGAGTCATCTCGAGCACCGGAATGCCCTCTGTGATACACACGATCAGCTTGATCCCCGCATCGGCGGCCTCGTAGATCGCATCGGCCGCGAATCTGGCGGGCACATATATGGCCGACGTATCGGCTCCGCGATCCTCCACGGCCTCCTGCACCGTGTTGTAAATCGGCACCGACCCCTCGAAGCGCTGCCCGCCCTTGCCAGGAGTCACTCCGGCCACTACGGCCGTTCCGTATTCGATCATCTGTCGCGCGTGAAACGAGCCGTCACGGCCCGTGATCCCCTGAACGACGACTTTCGTGCTTTCGTCGATGAACACGCTCACGCCGCCCCCCTCGCCAGCCTCACGGCTTGCTCCACCGCTTGATCCATGTCGGTTAGGGCCTCGAAACCGGCGCCCTTCAGGATGTCAACCGCAGCGTCCTCGTTAGTGCCGGTGAGTCTGATCACCAAGGGCCGGTCCAGCTTCGTGTCTTTCGTCGCTTCGACAATCCCTCGTGCTACGTCGTCGCAACGCGTAATGCCACCGAAGATGTTGAAGAGAATGCTCCGCACGTTGGGATCTCCACCGATGATCTTGAGAGCCACTATCACCTTCTCGGGACTGCTGCTTCCACCGATGTCTAGGAAGTTCGCGGGCTCTCCCCCGTAATACTTCACGAGATCCATCGTCGCCATCGCCAATCCGGCGCCGTTCACACAGCAGCCCACCCTCCCGTCGAGCTTTATGTACGACAGACCTGCCTCGCGTGCCTCTACCTCGGCCG
>JBHIEQ010000323.1:0-3475 GCA_046760725.1 Gemmatimonadales bacterium | reverse complement strand
GGACATCGCCGGCAAGGGGATAGCCAACCCGGTTGCGCAGATGCTGGCAGCTTGCATGATGTTGGATCATCTGGGCGAAGCGGCGGCTGCAGAGCGAGTCCGGCAAGCCGTTGCGCAGGCGCTGCGCGAAGACGGGGTGCGCACAGTGGATCTCAGAGGCGATGCTAAGACGTCCGATATCGCAGACGCCGTTATTAGGCGTCTTACGTGAGAAGGAGTGCCCGCGGTGCCACAGGCCCGTGGACCTGCCGCTGGGCGCTCTGTGTCGTCAGTGTCTCGGGGAGATCGAGCGGCGCGCCGGTGCGATCGCCCGGTGGACGGCGGCGGTCACCACCGTGCTGGTCGCCTTGTACGTCTGGCTGCGTATGCCGGAGGGAGCCGCCGACGTGCAGCGCTTGGTCGCGGTGCTTGGAGTCGTTATTTGGTATGCGTTGACCTTTCTAGTCGTGAAGCGCGTGTGCCGGGAGTACCTCAAGTGATTCAGCGGTCGGCTTGACGTTCAGCATCGTCCATATCTCCGATCCTCACTTCGGGGGGCTGGCCGATCCGGCCCAGGTCGCAGCCGTGGAGGAGCTCGTCCCCGATCTCGAGCCGCGCGTCGTCGTGCTGAGCGGCGACCTGACGCAGCGGGCGCGGCACGGCGAGTTCCAGGCGGCCAAGGCGTTCGTTCGGGAATTGGAGCGCACGGCGCCAGTGCTGGTGATGCCGGGCAATCACGACGTGCAGTGGTGGTGGCGGCCGCTGATTCCGTTCAGCCGGGGCGCGAAGTACGAGAAGTATGTGCGCTACTTCGGGCCGGTATTGTCGCCCGGGCTCTCGTTTCCAGAGGCGGTGTTGGCCAGCGCCCTCACGTCTCACGGGATGGCATGGGGCTCGCTGACCTACCGGCTGCGGGATCTCGCCGTGAAGGGGCACCTTCCGAGACGCGAGATCGACCGAGTGCGCCGGGTGTTCGCAAGGGCGAAGCCCGAGCAGATACGCGTACTGGTGGTGCACCACAACGTGCTTCGCGGCGAGCTATCGCAGCGCATGGGGCTTGCGAGATGGAAGCGGGCTCAGCGGCGCATCGTGGCGTCCGGTGCCGATGTCGTTCTTTGCGGGCACGATCATCAGGAGGCGGCTGACCTCTTGGGAGAAGGTGTTGCGGTGTCTTGTGCGGGCACCCTTTCAACCCGTTCGCGGGGCGGGAGGCCTTCGGTGTTCAACCGCGTCGCCATCGATGACGAGTCGGTTCAGGTGGAGCTGTACCGCTGGGAGGCCGAGCGCCGTCTCTTCAAGCGCTCGGACGTTCACCACTTCGCGCGAAGACGCAGAGCGGATGCCCGCAAGCAGCTCGCGGCACAGAGCGGCTGATACCGGACGGGCAGCCGACGAGGCGCTGCTCGCGCGGCGGCTCGAGGAGCTGGGGCTCAACGGGTTTCGCGGGGTCACAGTACACGAGAACCGCACGGTGCTCGTGAGCGTGACCGGCAACGGTACGCTGCGAGTCCATCGGGGATATGCCTATGCTTCCGACCGGGTGCTAAGTGCGATCCTGGCCTTTGCCGGCCGCCGCACCAATTCGCGCGAGCGCGCTCGCGCCGAGCAGATCGTGGTCTCGTTCCCCGTGGACCGGTACGTCGAGGCGCGGCCCTCGCGATCGCGGCCACGCAACAGGCGGACGGAAGACAGGCCCCTTCTGTCACGCCTGCGCCGCCTGCACCGCCGTCTCAATGAACGCCACTTCGCCGGCAAGCTTTGGAACGGAGTTCCGCTGCGGATCTCCCACAGGATGCGCACTCGGCTCGCGGAGCTGACGGTGGACGAGCGGAAGGGGCGTCCCGCGGAAATCGCCATCAGCCGAATCCACATCGAGCGTGACGGCTGGTCGGAGGTGGAGCATACGCTATTGCACGAGATGATCCATCAATGGCAGGTGGAATCGGGTCTCGAGGCGGACCACGGGGAGACATTCCGCCGCAAGGCGATTGAACTGGGGGTCCTACCCACGGCGCAGCGCGAGGTCCTGTCGCAGCGCTTCGAAGCGCGCCGAGAACAGCCTGAAGGGGAGGAGCAATGACATTCGCAGGCGTCGATTTCTATGACGTGGAGTCGTTGCTGTCGGAGGAGGAGCGTGCCGTGCGCGACACGGTTCGCCGCTGGGTCGAGGAGGACGTAATGCCGGTCATCGGCGATCGCTACATAGAGGGCAGGTTCCCCACGGAGCTCGTGGGTGCAATGGCGCAGCTGGGGCTGTTCGGGGCGAACCTGCCCGCCCAATACGGTTGTGCCGAGCTCAACAACGTCGCGTACGGGCTCATCATGCAGGAGCTGGAGCGCGGCGACAGCGGTCTCAGATCGTTCGCTTCGGTGCAGGGTGCGCTGGTGATGTACCCGATCTATACGTTCGGTAGCGAGGGGCAGCGTGCGGAATGGCTGCCGAAGCTGGCTAGCGGAGAACTGATCGGCTGCTTCGGCCTGACGGAGCCGGATTTCGGCTCCAATCCGGGCGGCCTGATCACTACCGCCCGACGGGATGGCGGCGGGTGGGTGCTCAACGGGACGAAGATGTGGATCACGAATGGATCCACCGCGGACGTGGCCGTCGTGTGGGCCAAGACCGGTGAGCTGGACGATCCCAAGTCCATTCACGGATTCCTGGTCAGGACCGACACGCCGGGATTCACCGCGAGAGACCAGAAGGGCAAGCTCTCGCTCCGCGCGAGCGACACCAGCGAGCTGGTGTTGGAGGACGTTCGCGTGCCTGAAGAGGCTCTCCTGCCGAACAGCGGCGGCTTGAAGTGTCCACTGATGTGCCTGACTCAGGCGCGCTACGGGATCGCGTGGGGCGCGGTGGGCGCCGCGATGGCATGCTTCGAGGAGGCGGTGCGATACTCGCGGAACCGCATCATGTTCGATCGTCCCATCGGGGGGTTCCAGATACAACAAGCGCGTCTGGCGCAGATGCTCACTGAGATCACCAAGGCCCAGCTCCTCTGCGTGCAACTTGGCAGGCTGAAAGACAGGGGGACTATGACGCCGGAGCAAGTCTCGCTCGCCAAGCGCAACAACGTGGACATGGCCTGCGAGTGCGCGCGGGAGACGCGCCGCCTGCTCGGTGCGAACGGGATCCTGGCCGAGTATCAGGCGATGCGCCACTTGGCCAACTTGGAGAGCGTCTATACGTACGAGGGGACGCACGATATACACACGCTTGTGCTCGGCGAGGCGATCACCGGCTTGAACGCGTTCGCCAAGTGAGCCGGGGCCGCGGAAGCGGCGCTTTGCGGGCGACCAGCGGCTGGCCAGCCGTACGCTACTATGGGTGGAACGTCATGGAAGGGTCTTATTGTTTCGAAGCCCTGACACGAGACGAGCGCGGGAGACCGATGGCGGTGCTCGAGTATCCCAGGGTGGCGCTGACGGCCTCTCGCCGGCTGGCGACGGCCTCAGCCCACCCCTGCTTAGGGATCGCACTCTCTACGTAGTCTTCAGC
>JBHIEQ010000322.1:0-3501 GCA_046760725.1 Gemmatimonadales bacterium | reverse complement strand
CGGCCTCACCGACTCGGTGGCGTTCTTCGCTCCGATGGCGCTCCAGGTGTACGGCATGGTGGGCCCGCTCGACAACGACGGACGATACGACGTGGGCATGATCCACGCCGTGACCGGCGGTTACGAGGCCGCGCTGGCTCAGGCCGATTCCCTGGAACAGCTGGTACCCGGTCATCTATTGGCGACGCTCCTGCGCCACACGGTGGCCGAAGCGCTGGGCGACTCGGCAGCCATGCAGCGCGCCTACCGCGCTTTCCTTGCGAGCTACGATCAGGAGATCGCCGCCGAGCGCATCGAGTATCATGCCCACGGGCGCAGCATCGAATCGTTTCTCGAGCTGGCCCGCCGGGAGACCGGCGCCGGAGGCTGATGCCCACCATCCGGCTGGCGCACAGCCCCGACTCCGACGACGCCTTCATGTTCTACGCCATCGCCGCCGGGAAGATTCCCACCGGCGAGAGGCGCTACGAGCACCAGCTTCAGGACATCGAGACCCTGAACCGCCGCGCGCTGGACGGCGAGCTGGACGTCACGGCGGTATCGATCCACGCCTACGCCCATATCGCCGACCGGTACGCGTTGCTTCCCCATGGCGCCTCCATGGGCGATCGCTACGGACCCCGGCTGGTCGGGGCCGTGCCCCCGTCCGGCGAGGTCCGCGCCGCGCTCGCGGGAATGCGTGTCGCCATCCCGGGTGACCTCACGACGGCGGCGCTGACGCTCAGGCTGTTCCAGCCCGAGGCCGCGACAGTCGTCGTCCGGTTCGACGAGATCGAGCGGGCGGTGGCCGCTGGAGAGGTCGATGCGGGCCTGGTGATTCACGAGGGTCAGCTCACCTTCAGCGAGCATGGCCTTCACCTGTGGCGCGACATGGGAGAGTGGTGGTTCGATGAGACGGGACTGCCCCTTCCGCTCGGCGGCAACGTCGTCCGGCGCGCCCTGGGACAGGAGACCATCGCGGCGGTCTCCTGCGACCTCAAGGCGAGCATCGAGTACGCGCTGGAGCACAGGGCCGAGGCCCTGGAGTACGCGATCAGGTACGCGCGCGGCCTCAGTCGCGACCAGGCCGACCGCTTCGTCAGCATGTACGTGAACAGCTACACCGTGGATTACGGCGCTATCGGCCGCCGCGCGGTACAGCTGCTGCTCGACAAGGCATACGAAGCGGGGGCGATCCCCCGGCGTGTAGAGGCTACCTTCGCGGGCGACAACTCACGGAGCGCTGAGAAAGCTGATAGCTTGAGCGGCTGAGAGCCGTCGCAGCAGCTCACGGAGCGCCCAATGAGTGAATCGACCAGCCAACAGTCACCTGCGAGAGTACTCGTCGTGGACGACGACGACGCGCTCTGCGATGCGGTGGCCCGGTTTCTCGAGAAATCCGGCTATGAGGTGAAGGCCGCGCCGTCCGGTAAAGAGGCTCTCGCCGTGCTCGCGGAAGACGAGTTCGATCTCATGCTGCTCGACATCGCTATGCCGGAAATGAGCGGCATTGAAGTCCTGCCCGAGGCGCTCGACGTCGCGCCGGACCTGGGTATCCTCATGCTGACGGGCATGCGCGACGCGACCAGCGCCGCCATCTGTATGCAGCGTGGCGCCATCGACTATCTCACCAAGCCGATCGAGCTCGGCGATCTGGACGCCGCCCTCAAGCGCGCCATTCGAAGGCGCGACACGCTGATCCAGACGAGGGAGATCTCTTCGTGGCTCCGGGAGGAGCTGGAACATCGCACGCAGGAGCTCGAGCGAGAGCGACACAAGCAACAACAGATCGTGGTAGCGACGCTCGAGGCCCTGATCAACGCCCTCGAGGCCAAGAACGAGTTCCTCGCGGGCCATTCGGCGAGGGTCGCGGCGTTCGCGGCGATGATCGCCCACCAGCTCGGACTGAGCGACGACGAAGTCGAGCTGGTGAGAATGGCGGGGCGCCTCCACGACCTGGGCAAGATCGGTATCCGCGAGGCCGTATTGAACAAGCCCCAACCCCTGAGCGACGAGGAGTACGAGCACGTCAAGACGCACGTCGAGATCGGATCTGCTATACTGGCGCCGCTCAAGCATCTTGGTCCGATCGTGGACCTCGTGCGCAGTCACCACGAGCATTGGGACGGTAGCGGCTACCCCGACGGGCTCTCCGGCGACGACATTCCACTTGGCGCGAGAATAATCTGCGCGGCGGAGGTGTACGATGCCCTCACCACCTCCCGGCCATACCAGGAGCAACTGACACCTGAGGCCGCGGTGGAACGCATGCGCGAGCTCGCAGGACGGGTCATCGACCCGCATGTAATGGAGGCGCTCACGAGAGCGGTCGCGGCCCGTGAAACCTTGGTTTTCCTGGACGAAGATCAGCAGCCCGTGGAGCCGTAGCCGGTCCCTCTGCGTCTTGGGGACGGCAGCCTTCATCTGGGCCTGCTCGCCCGGACCACGGTGGACCGCTGTGTCGGGCGATTCGGTACGGAGTGTCCTCGTACTCGGCCCCGATCTCGCCCCGCGCGATACCGTAGAGCTTGGGGAAGACGCCGCGGACGCGGGATCCATGAGCGACATCCAGGCCTCGCCGGGCGGTGGCGGCGTGTACGTGCTGATCACGCACGCGAACGCGTCATCGGTGGTGGAGATACCCCTCGCGGGCGGCGACGTCGCGGCCGTGACGGACGCGGTACCCCCGAGAGCGTCCCGTCTCACGATCACCCCGCGCGCACGCCAGTTGCTCGTTCTCGCAGAGGGAGCGCTGCACTTCACCGATCCCAGGCGGCGCGAGCTCGACCGCACCGTCCGGGTGTGCGAAAGCGCTGCCGTGGGGGCGGCCGTCCTGCGCCACGCGGATCGCGCGTACGTCACGTGCGGTGAAGGTTCGGTTGCGGAGATCAACCTGCGGCTGCGCAGGCCGATCAGATCCTCGCCTCTCGGCGCGTGCGGGCCCGGGACGCCCGCGCTCTCGCTCAACGAGACGGTGCTCTTCGTCCCGTGTGCCGAAACCGGAGCGCTCCTCTACCTGGATCGGATGACGCTCACCCCGATCGACACCGTGGCCGTCGCTCCGGGGATCCGCGACGTGATGCTGTCGCGCAAGCTGAACCGCGCGGTAGTGACCGGCGCCGTCGGGATAGTGGCGCTCGTGGAGGTGAGGAGCCGCGCCGTGCGTTTCCTGGAGATTTCCGGCCCTCTACTGGACGCAGCGCTCTCGGGGGACGGGCGCTCGGCGTATCTCCTTGTGTCGGGGAACATGCCTGCCGGTCGTTCCCTTCAGGAACTCGACCTTGCGACTGCGACACAGGTCGCCTCACGCCCCGTTCCGGAGTGGGCGAGCGGGATCGCCACCTGGCCCGGGGAACGCACGCCGGTCATGTGGTGGAGGAAATAGCTCACCACTTCTTGAGCCGTCCCAGCCTCGAGGTTGTGAGGGACTCTGCTACTGTCCCGCGCCTGATCACCAGCTTGGTGTTGGCGGCTCCCCAACCGTAGCCGGTGGGGTGAATGCGGATCACCACCCGCGATGCT
>JBHIEQ010000321.1:0-3518 GCA_046760725.1 Gemmatimonadales bacterium | reverse complement strand
AACGTGGTGTTCCGGTTCGTGAAGTCGTTCTCGGGCCCGCCGGAATCCGGATCAAGATACGACGGTCCCGGTCCCGCCTCGCCGATCCAACCGGCGTCGGCCTGCGGCGGGATCACGCAACCCAGGTGCTGGAGCGAGTACAAGATGTTCATCGCGCAGTGCTTCACCCCATCCTCGTTACCGGTGATCAGGCAGCCTCCCACCTTGCCGTAGTACGCATACTGACCCTGCTCGTTGAGATCCGCCGAGCTGGAATACAGCCGCTCGATCACCTTGGTGCAGATCGACGATTTCTCTCCCAGCCAGATTGGCGAGCCGATCACGAGGATGTCGGCCGCCTTGACCTTGCGGTAGATCTCGGGCCAATCGTCCCGCTCCCAGCCTCGCTCCCGCATGTCAGGGTACACCCCGCAGGCGATGTCGTAGTCCACGGGGCGCATGAGCTCCACGGAGACTCCGTTCTTCTCCATGATCTCCAGCGAGATCCGCATCAACCCCTCGGTGTGCGACAGCTCCGGGGACCTCTTGAGCGTGCAGTTGAGAAAGAGGGCCGTGAGATCGGAGAAATTCCACTTGCTTGCGTTGCAGAGGGCAAGCTGCCTTTCGCTCAGTGACATAGTGGGCCTCGGGTATCGGGAGACGTCCAAGATCGTGGTTGTGCCATCACAACGCGAGGCGCCGATTGTGAAGTTCCCTTTCTCCCCCGGGGCCCTCGCGGCCCGGCCTCCCGTAGCCCCGGCGGACGACTTGGCCGCGTCCGCTCCGTCGTTGTAACATCCCACGACGTCAGCAACCTGTTTCGGAGAGGTGGAACGGCCATGGCAACGACGGCATCGGTCGCGGGCGACTTCCTGGCGGCCCTGGGAATAGAGGAGACGAATCCCGGCGGGTTCGGCGGCGAGTGGCTCGGCTCGGGATCCCAAGTCGATGTGATTACACCGATAGATGGCTCGCGCATCGCTTCCGTTCGGCAGGTGACAGAAGAGGAGTACGACGAGATCGTGGGCCGGGCGCACGCGGCATTCCTAAAGTGGCGCGTCGTGCCCGCCCCCAAGCGCGGCGAGATAGTGCGGCAGCTGGGCGATAAGCTCCGCGCGCACAAGCGGGAGCTGGGGGCGCTTGTGACACTCGAGATGGGGAAGATCATCGCGGAGGGCGAGGGCGAGGTACAGGAGATGATCGACATCTGCGACTTCGCCACGGGTCTCTCGCGCCAGCTGTACGGACTGACAATGCAGTCCGAGCGACCCGATCACCGCATGTTCGAGCAGTGGCACCCGCTCGGCGTGGTGGGAGTGATCAGCGCGTTCAACTTCCCCGTAGCGGTGTGGAGCTGGAACGCGGCCATCGCTTCCGTGTGCGGTGACAGCGTCCTGTGGAAGCCCGCGAGCAAGGTGCCGCTCACTGCCATCGCTTGCACCAAGATCGCCGAAGCGGTGTGCCGCGAGAACGACGTGGATCCGGCGATCTTCTCGCTGGTGGTCGGGAAGGGGTCAGTTGTCGGGGAGCGACTCCTGGCTGATCGCAGAGTTCCACTGGTGTCGGCCACGGGCAGCTGCCAGATGGGGTATCGGGTGGCCGAGGTCGTTGGGAAGCGGCTGGGCCGCACGATCCTGGAACTGGGCGGCAACAACGCGATCATCGTGACCCCGAGTGCCAACCTGGACCTCACACTGAGGGCAATCCTGTTCGGTGCCGTCGGGACCGCGGGCCAGCGCTGCACCACGACGCGCCGTATCATAGTGCACGAGTCGATTCGAGAGGAGCTGGCCGAGCGGCTGCTCGGCGCGTATCGGGGGATCCGTATAGGAGATCCGCGGGATCCCGAGACCCACATGGGGCCGCTGGTGACCCGCGATGCCGTATCCGACATGCTGGCCGCCATCGGCCGGATCAAGCGGGAAGGTGGGGAGATCCTGTACGGCGGCGAGCCGTTGGGAGACCCCGGTTATCCGGGGGGCCACTATGTCACCCCCTGCGTGGCACTCGTGAAGAACGAATACGAGATCGTGCAGGAAGAGACCTTTGCCCCTATCCTCTACATCATCGGTTATGGGAAGAAGGGCTCGAGTCGGGAGGAGGCCGTAGCGGAGGTCGAGGAGGCTGTGGCGTTACACAACGCGGTGCCGCAGGGGCTCTCGTCCGCGATCTTCACCGAGAACCTCCGAGAGGCCGAGTACTTCCTGTCGCAGCGCGGCAGCGATTGCGGCATCGCCAACGTGAACATAGGGACGAGCGGAGCTGAAATCGGGGGCGCGTTCGGCGGAGAGAAGGAGACCGGTGGCGGGCGGGAGTCCGGATCGGACGCCTGGAAGGCCTACATGCGCCGCCAGACGAACACGGTCAACTGGAGCAGCGAGCTTCCGTTGGCGCAGGGGATACGATTTCAGGTGTGAATGTGCAGGGTCCAATGTCCAAGTGAGGGAGCCCCTTGGACATTGGGCGTTGTTCATTCGGCAGTCACCCCCGCGCCGCCTCTTCCAGCGCAGCGCGATTCCTCACGACGATCACGCGTCGCGTGGCCTGAGTGAACGCCGTGCCGGTCGGGAGACGACGACGCTCCGGTAACTGGACCGCCTCTCGCGTCACCTCCACCACTCCCTTGGACGTCAGCTCACGCATCGTACGTGACACGGTCTCGCGTGTGGAGCCGACCATCTGTGCCATGACCTGGTGCGTGAGCTGTTGCGGTATGCGCACGCCGTCATTCTCGTCGGCGAGCTCCAGCAGGAGGTGGGCGACTCGCTGGGGTACCTCCTGCATCGTGAGGCTGCTGATCCGCTTGTCTGCCTTGCGCAGCCTGCGGCAGAACGCCCTCAGCAGCCCGAAAGTGATCTGCGGGATCCGGTCGAGAAACGTGTGGAAGTCGTTGCGCTGGAGCACCAAAAGCTGCGAGTCTTCCATCGCGATGGCGTGTGTCGATTGAGGGAGATCATCCAGCAACGACATCTCCCCGAAAAAGTCCCCGGGCCCTCGCGTGGAGATGATCACCTCGCGCCCGTCGTCTCCTGTGACAACCAGTTTCACGTGACCATCGAGCACAACATAGAGGGCCTCTACGCGGTCACCCTGTAACAACACGACCGCGTTCCTCGCGTACTCGCGGGTGTGGGCCATCTTCGCGAGGCGCGTGAGGTCATCGTCCCGGAGTTGCGAGAACAGCGGGACGTCTCTCAGCACTTCGTCGATAGGCACGGCGCCGCTCAAGGGACACCCAGGAGCTTGTGGGTCTGAAGGGAGAGCTTCCACTCCGGATGGCGGCGGCAGTACTCGATCGCGAGGGAGGTGTTGTTCGCGAGATCGGGACCGTCCATCGGCTGGAGGAAAAAGTGATCGAACTCGAGGTGGCGGTACTGCTCCGGCCACGCGCCCTCCTGCGGGTACACCAGCTTGAGCTCGTCGCCCGACCGCTGCTCGAGCGGCGCCCCCGCCTTCGGGCTCACGCACAACCAGTCTATTCCCACAGGCGCCCTGAGGGTGCCGTTGGTCTCCACCGCGATCTCGAAACCGGCCGCGTG
>JBHIEQ010000320.1:0-3527 GCA_046760725.1 Gemmatimonadales bacterium | reverse complement strand
AGCCAACTCGACGGTGATCTGCGGGGTGACTCTCGGGGAGTACTGCTTCATCGGGGCGGGAGCGGTGGTCACCTCGGACGTCGCTCCGTACGCGCTCATGGTGGGTGTGCCCGCCCGGCGCGTGGGATGGATGTGCCGGTGCGGTGAGCGGCTGCACGTGACAGGTGGCGTGGGCAAGTGCGAGCGGTGCGGCTCCAGCTATCGCGAGGAATCGGGGCGGCTCTGGCCCGATTGACCGGGCTGGGGGCACTAGCTAAGTTTTTGCGTTTCTTATACTTGGGATAGCAATGCAGGTGCCCCTCCTGGACCTCAGGGCCCAGTTCGAAGCCATAAGAGACGAGGTGCTCTCTCGCCTGATGGACGTGGTGGAGAGCCAGCGCTTCATCATGGGACCGGCGGTGGGCGAGCTGGAACAGGCCGTGGCCCGGCTCTGCAATGTCCGCTTCGCCGTGGGCGTCGCGAGCGGGACCGACGCCTTGCTTCTCTCGCTCAAGCTCCTCGATCTCCGGCCGGGAGACGAGGTGATCACGACTCCCTTCACCTTCTTCGCCACGGCCGGTGCCATCCACAACGCCGGCGGGACGCCGGTGTTCGTGGACATCGACCCTGCTACGTTCAACTTGGATGTCGAGCAGGTCGAGCAAGCGGTGAGTGCCCGCACCAGGGCGATCGTGCCCGTTCATCTGTTCGGCCAGATGGCGCCGATGGAGCGAATCACGGCTTTGGCAGAGAGGCATGGACTAGCCGTCGTCGAGGATGCGGCGCAGGCGATCGGCGCGAGACGAGAGATCGACGGCCGCTGGCGCATGGCGGGCGAGCTGGGAATGACGGGTGCCTTGTCTTTCTTTCCCAGCAAGAACCTGGGTGGCTGGGGTGACGGCGGAATGATCCTGACGGGGGATGAGGAAGCCGCAGAGCGCCTGAGAAAGCTCCGCACGCACGGGGGTGCGAAGCAGTACCACCACGAGGAAATAGGCACCAATAGCAGGCTTGACACCCTCCAGGCGGCGGTGCTCCTGGCCAAACTGGAGCGCCTCGCCGGGTGGAACGAGACGCGCCGCGAACGCGCCCGGTTCTATGACGAGGAGCTGCATGAGGTGGACGGGATCACCACTCCGTGCGTGGACGAGGCCAACGAGCACGTTTACCACCAGTACACGGTTCGCGCCGCGAGGCGCGACGCGCTGAAGCAACACCTTCATGAGGCCGGAATCGGCTCGGCGGTCTATTACCCCAAGCCGCTCCACCTTCAGCCGTGTTTCGCGGAGCTGGGATATCGTGAGGGTGTCTTCCCCGAGGCGGAGCGCGCGGCCCGCGAGGTGCTGTCTCTTCCGGTCTATCCCGAGCTCACCACCGAGTCGCAACAATACGTCGTCGATCACATAAGGAGTCTTCCCGCATGAATCGAGTGCGGATTGCCGTCATAGGGGCGGGGAATTGGGGCCGAAACCACGTGCGTACCGTCGCCTCTCTCCCCGAGGCGGAGCTTTGCGCAGTGTGCGATATCGATGCGCAGGCGCGGTCGCGCATTGCGAGCCAATACCCGGGTGTCCCGGTCACCGACCGGTTGGAGGTGGCCCTCGATGGGGCCGACGCGGTGGTGGTGGCGACGTCGGCCGTCACGCACGTGGAGGTCGCGCGGGCAGCCGTCGAGCGCGGGCTTCCCACGCTCGTCGAAAAACCGTTCGCCCTCTCGGTGAAGGAGGCCGAGGCCCTCGCCGAGGACGCTGACCGGGCTGGAGTCCCGGTTCTCGCCGGGCATCTTCTCGTGTTCCATCCGGCTGTGGAGCGGCTCAGGAGCATGATCGCGGGGGGCGAGCTCGGGAGAATCTTCTATCTCTACAGTCAGCGGGTGAATCTGGGCCAGGTGCGGCCCGATGAGAACGCTCTGTGGAGCTTCGGCCCGCATGATGTCTCGGTGGCCCTCGAGCTCCTGTCCGAGCCGGCCGTCAGAGTGTCGGCGCACGGCCAGAGCTATCTGCAACCGGGAATCCAGGATGTGGTCTTCGTCACGATGCAGTTCGCGTCCGGCGTCATCGCCCACGCGCAGATGTCGTGGCTCGACCCCCACAAGGAGCGCCGGCTCACCGTCGTGGGCTCGGACAAGATGGTGGTGTTCGACGACATGCAGCCCAGGGAGAAGCTCAAGATATACGACAAGGGCGTGGACCGACCGCCGCCGTACTCGTCTTACGGCGAGAGCCTGACCATCAGGGAGGGGGACATCCTCTCACCCAGGATCGACAATGTGGAGCCGCTCGCGGCCGAGGTCCGGCACTTCGTTGACGTGGCGCGGCGCAAGGCGGAGCCCAGGGAGCCGGCGTCGGCGGGGGTCGCGGTGACGCGGGTTCTCGCGGCCGCATCGCTGTCGCTGGAGCGACGCGGCGCGCTGGTCGAGCTGGGCGCCGAAGGGGCCGTCGCGAGATGAGCGCCGAGGCGAACCTGCTGGCGAAGGCGGAAGACAGATCCGCGGTGTTCGGGATCATGGGGCTGGGTTACGTGGGGCTTCCGCTCGCAGTCGAGGTGGCCCGTGCAGGATACCACGTGGTGGGCTTCGACATCGACGTCCGGGTCGTGGACCGGGTGAACCGCGGCGCATCCCACATCGACGATGTCCCGGGCGAGGTGCTGGAGCCGCTCGTCACGGACGGCCGCATCGAAGCCACGGCAGACATGGGCCGGCTCACCGAGATGGATGTCATCTGCATCTGCGTGCCCACGCCGCTCTCGAAGACCAAGGATCCCGACGTGTCTTACGTGCTGCGGGCGGCCGAGGCCGTGGGGCGCACCGTGCGGCAGGGTCAGGCGGTGATCCTGGAGAGCACGACCTATCCCGGGACGACGCGTGAGTTGCTCCAGCCCGCGATCGAGGCAGGGGGTCTCCGGGTGGGTACCGACGTCTTTCTGGCGTTCAGTCCCGAGCGCGTGGACCCCGGGAACCCCAGCTGGAAGACCCGCAACACACCCAAAGTGGTGGGTGGTCTCACGGAGAGCTGCCAGCGCGTCGTGCTGGCGCTGTACGAGCCCGTGTTCGACAGACTCGTTCCCGTTTCTTCCCCCGAGGCGGCCGAGCTGGTGAAGCTGCTGGAGAACACCTTCCGCGCCATCAACATCGGCCTCGTGAACGAGATGGCGATAGTGTGTGACAAGCTGGGGGTCGATGTGTGGGAGGTGATCGAGGCGGCCGCGACCAAGCCGTTCGGGTTCATGAAGTTTACGCCGGGGCCGGGTCTGGGCGGGCACTGTATCCCGGTCGATCCCCACTACCTCGCATGGAAGATGAGAGGGCTCAACTACAAGACCCGGTTCATCGAGGTGGCCAGTGACGTGAACTCCGAGATGCCCGCCTTCTGGGTCCGCAAGGTGGCGGAACGCCTGAACCGCGACTCGAAGGCGCTTCGCGGATCGCGGGTGCTGGTGCTCGGTGTCGCCTACAAGCGCGACATCGACGACATGCGGGAGAGCCCGGCCGTCGATATGATCCGCCTGCTACAGGAGCAAGGAGCCCAGGTGCGATACCACGATCC
>JBHIEQ010000319.1:0-3530 GCA_046760725.1 Gemmatimonadales bacterium | reverse complement strand
CGATGCGTTCCATCGCGAGGTCAACCAGCGCGCGCATCTCGGTGCCCGTGGGCTCCAGAGGATGGGGACGATCGGTATCAGTCATGGGGCGTATGCTCGGTTGTGCTCGGGTGTCTCGGGAGGTATCTCAAGGACTAGCTACCAAACGGAATGCGTCAAGCGCCACGCACCGAGAAAGGGAGATTCAGCTACATGTCCGGACGATCGACTACAACTGCTGTCCTGTTCCTGTCGGCGCTGACTGCGGGTCTCCTCGCGTGCTCTGGAGAACCCGCGCCGGAGCGCCCCTTCGGCACGTTGCGCGAGCAGGCACTGCTCAGGCAGCGATGGCTGGAGGAACGGCTCGAGACCGTGCTCCCCCACCTCATGCGCGAGCGCGGCGTGGACATGTGGGTGGTCCCGATGAGGGAATACAACGAGGATCCCGTGTTCCGAGCGCTGGTCTCGCCCACCACCTTCGCAGCGCGGCGCCGCACGGTGTATGTGTTCTACGATCGCGGTCCTGAGGAGGGGGTCGAGCGCATCGCTATCGGCGGCACGTCACAGGGCGGAGCCTACGACATCGTGCGCGAGGGGGAGATCGCACCCAACGGCCGTCCGCGCGAGTTCTGGGGCAAACCCCAATGGAGCGTCGTCGCCCGCGTGATCAAGGAACGCAACCCGAGGAGCATTGCCGTCAACATTTCGCAGACTCATAACTTCGCCGACGGATTGACGGCTGGCGAGTGGGAGCAGCTTCAGGAGGCTCTCGGGCCGTCGTGGGTGCGTCGCGTGGTCCGGGCGGAGAACCTAGCGGTGGATTACCTCGCCCTCCGCACGCCTTCGATGGACTCGACGTATCGGGCGATGATGGAGCTGGTGCACGAAATCATCGCAACTGCGTTCTCCGACGAAGTGATCACTCCCGGCGTCACCACCACCGAAGACGTCGTGTGGTGGTTCCGCCAGCGGGTGAACGATCTGGGATTGGGAACGTGGTTCCAGCCGTCGGTGGACATACAGCGCATGGGTGTGGATATGAGTGACTCGACCGCGCCGGTGATTCAGCGGGGCGATGTACTGCACTGTGATTTCGGGATCGTCGCTCTGGGGCTATCGACCGACACGCAGCACATGGCCTATGTGCTGCGAAACGAGGAATCTCAGCCGCCCCAGGGCCTGCGCACGGCGCTCGGCAACGCGAACCGTCTCCAGGATATTCTCCTGGCCGAAATGCGCCCGGGCCGTACCGGCAACGAGATTCTGTTCGCCGCGCTGGAGCGGATGCAGGCCGACGGCATCGACGGGACGATCTACACGCATCCCATCGGCGATCACGGTCATGGGGCGGGTCCTTTGATCGGCCTGTGGGACCGGCAGGACGGTGTCCCCGGCCGCGGAGACGTTCCTATGAGGGCGGGCACCTGGCACTCCATCGAGCTCCAGGCGACCACTCCCGTCGCCGAGTGGGACGGCCAGGAAGTGCGCATGATGCTGGAGGAGGAAGCGGCGCTCGCTCCCGAAGGAACGATGAGGTGGGTGCTGCGGAGACAGGAGGCGCTGCACGTTATCCGCTGAGCACTGATATGACCGAGGGCGATCGAACACGAGCAAGGGCGACGTGACCACCATTCACGACCTCCCCACCCCGGCCCTCCTCCTCGACCTGAACGTCATGGAGGCCAATCTCTCCCGCATGACGAAGCGCGCCGAGGGACTGGGGGTGGCACTCCGGCCGCACATCAAGACGCACAAGTGCATCGAGATCGCCGAGCGGCAGCGAGCTCTCGGCGCCACAGGGATCGCCGTCTCGACCCTGTACGAGGCCAACGTCTTCGCAGATCACGGATTCGACGACATCACTTGGGCCTTTCCCGTGATCCTCAACCGCATCGAGGAGGCCCGCGAGCTCAGCCGACGGGTGACCCTGCGGGTGGTTGTGGACAGCGCCGAGGCCCTGGCAGCGCTGGCGAGTACGGGAACGACGTTCCACGTGCTGCTCAAGGTCGACTGCGGGTATCACCGGGCGGGGGTCGATCCCGGGAGCGACGTCGCCCTGGAGCTCGCGCGCGCGATACACGACGCCCCGACCGTCATGTTCGACGGGATTCTCACTCACTCGGGCCACGCGTACACCGCGCGCTCCCGAGAAGAGCTCGCGCGCATCGCGCGAGAGGAACGCGACGTGATGGTCTCCTTCGCCGACCGGCTGCGCGAGGCCGGCATCGACGTCGAGCGTGTGAGCATCGGCTCGACACCCGCCGTGAGCGCGGTGGATCACCTGGACGACGTGACCGAGATCCGCCCGGGTAACTACGTCTTTCACGACTACACGCAGGTGGTTCTCGACGGTGCCGCCACTACGGAATGCGCCGTAACTGTTTTGGCATCCGTCGTATCGTCCCAGCCGCACAACCAACACTCCGTTGTGGACGCTGGCTCACTCGCGCTCTCCAAGGACGCCGGCCGCAAGGGGTGGAAGACACAGACGATGGGGGAGATCTACCGAGACTACGCGACCGGCGCGCTTCATTCGGACATGAGGCTGGTGTCACTCAGTCAGGAGCACGGCATCGTGAACGCCCAACTGCCGCTCGGGTCGCGGGTGCGCGTCCTCCCCAATCACGCGTGCCTCGCTGCGGCGTGCTTCGACGAGTACCAGGTCGTGCGCGAGGATGAGGTCGTAGACCGGTGGAGGATCTGGAGGGGACGGTAGGGCCGGGGAGCACACCCGCTTCGTCGCGACCGCTTACGAGGGCTCGGCCGGCGCCGTACGCCGCGTCGTGCGTTCGCCCCACCGCTCCTCCGCGCGTTCCTTTATTTCCCTAACGAAGCTGCCCACGTCGCGCCCCTCTACGTTCGACTGGACGACGATACGCCGCGAGACGGATTCCCGGTTGATGGTGTTCGGCCCCAGAGCGCGCCGGACGCTCGCCAGCGAGGCCAGTGGCACCAAGCTGCGGCTACGCGTGTTCACCAACAAGTTGCGGACGTCGTCAAACCGACCTCGGGACCGTTCGTGGCCTGCCGTGCTCAGGACCGGCCACCGGTGTCGGAGCACGAACGCCAGGGCCGGCCGGTACACCCGCCGCGTCACCGCCGCGATGGGACTCGCCCGCCTGCCGAGCCGGCGCTCCTTGGTGAGGAGCAGGCTGCACAGCGCCGGGACGACCGTGAGGGCCACGACCAGTGACGCAGACATCGCGACCACGACCGCCACGGCCAGCGGTGCGAAGAAACGGCCTCCCAGTCCGCTCAGCGTGAACAGCGGGACGAAAACGAGGACGATGATCAGCGTCGCGTAGACTATGGAGCTCCGGATTTCGTTGGAGGCCCGAAGCACGATCTGGTTCGGCGGCGCGGAAGCGGGGCTTCGGAAGTGTTGTCGCAATCGTCGGAAGATGTTTTCCACGTCGATGATGGCGTCGTCCACCACCATGCCGATTGCGATGGCAAGCCCAGCCAACGTCATGGTGTTCAGCGTGTAACCGAGCTTCGCACGGTTTGTACCGCGGGAGCTCCTTCTGTTCGAGCAGCATCACCGCGACCCC
>JBHIEQ010000318.1:0-3535 GCA_046760725.1 Gemmatimonadales bacterium | reverse complement strand
GTTGCCGCTCACGTCGGCCTTGTTTCCCGCCGACACGAACATCGAGACTCCGATCCCGAGACTCTCGGCATAATCCAGGATCGACACACCCATTGCACCCGACTGACTCATGAACGCCACCGGCCCTGGAGGCGGCATCGCGGGGGCGAACGTGGCGTTCATGCGCACCGAGG
Source organism: Gemmatimonadales bacterium (assembly GCA_046760725.1). Taxonomy (GTDB): domain Bacteria; phylum Gemmatimonadota; class Gemmatimonadetes; order Gemmatimonadales; family GWC2-71-9; genus JBHIEQ01. The sequence continues at coordinate 3,362 of JBHIEQ010000318.1, read as the reverse complement.
GGTGGGAATTGAGGACCCCGACGCAGTTGGGTCCCACCAACCTCACGCCCGCGTTCCGCGCCAGCGCGGCCAGCTCCCGCTCCCTTTCCACTCCGTCCCCGCCGATCTCCTTGAAGCCCGCCGAGATGACAACCAGACCCCTCACACCCACCTCCACGCACTCTCGTGCCACCTGCAATACGAGCACGCTGGGGACCACGATCACCGCGAGATCCACCGGACCCGGCACGTCCTTGATCGACGCGTAGGCCCTGACGGAATGGATCGACTGGGCCTTGGGATTAACCGGATAGACCGGCCCCTGAAAGTGGTGCCGCAACAGGTTGTCCACGAGCTGCCAGCCCACCGTGTCGGGCTGACGCGAGGCACCGATCACGGCAATGGACGTGGGACGAAGAATCGGATCGAGTGATGACATGGGCGAATAATAAGGCGATGGGGGGCGCCAGGTGCGCGGCCGCCGGTGATGCCCTAGGCAGCCTTCTTGGCTCGCGGCAGGGCCGTGCCCTCCCACGCCGCGGCACTTCCCGTGCCGCCTACGGTGCGCAACAGGTAGCGTGTAAGCGCCCGATGCCCCAAGTTTGCCCGCACGCATGCTGACCGTACTCAAGATCCTTCAGTATCTCGTACGATCACTCAACTCCGACGGCACCCCGGGCCAGGTCGCGGCAGGGATCGCACTGGGAGCCGCGCTCGGGCTGACACCGCTCCTGAGCCTCCACAACCTCGTCATCGTCGCCGTGATATTCCTTTTGAACGTCTCGGTCCCGGGGGCGCTCCTGGGCTGGCTTGCGTCGGTCCCTTTGGGGTTTGCGCTCGATCCGTTGTTCGACCGGCTCGGCGGCGCGCTCCTTCTCGATACGCCGTCCCTCGAGCCCGTGTGGGCCACCGTCAATAACACGCCGGTGCTCGGTCTCGCGAACCTCAACAACACGGTGGTCCTGGGCAGCCTGATCTTCTGGTTGGCCGCGGCACTCCCGCTATTCTTTCTGGCGAAGCTGGGTGTGATGCAGTATCGCGCCAAGCTCTACGTGAAGATCAAAGACTCGAAGGCGCTCCAACTGATGCGCGCCTCGAAACTCTACGCGGTCTATCGATGGTTCAGGCCGGAATGAGACCGATGATTCGCTGGAAGGCCGTGGTACCGCTCTCGCTGCTCCTCGGCGGTATGGTTCTCGTGTGGCTGTTCATGGTGGACCACTGGGTTGAGCGCGGACTCGAATCGGCCGGGACCTTTCTGCTCGGAGCGCGCGTCGATCTCGCTTCGGCCGACGTGAAGCTCAGCGGCGCGTCCGTGACACTCCGCGGTCTCGAGGTGACCGACCCACGCCAACCGATGAAGAACCTGTTCGAGGCGGACGAGATCGTGGCCGACCTCATGATCCTTCCGCTGCTCGAGAAGAAGGTGGTGGTGGAGACGCTCGCCGTGCGCGGGCTCCGGTTCGGGACCGATAGGGAGACGTCCGGCGCCGCGGAACGGGCGTCACCGGCGAGCGGCCGCATTGGACGTGAGGTCCGCGAGTGGGCGAGCGGTGTCACGGTCCCGCAGTTCAGCCTCGGGGGGCTCGCGGGCACGGTAGGCACCGACGCGCTCCGGGCCGAGAGCTTGCGCACCTACAGCGAGGCCCGTGCGCTGGTTGAGCGCGCGGACTCGGCGGGACGGGAGTGGCGCATGCGGCTCGCCGCGCTCAACCCGGGCCCCCGCATTGACTCGGCGCGATCCCTGGTCTCCCAGCTCCGGAACGCTCAACCGCTCCGGCTCGGTCCCGCGGGAGTGGTGAGGCTGGTCCGTTCGGCGCGCGCAAACGTCACGGCCGTGAGCCGTCTCAGGACGGAGCTGGCGGCGCTGGACACGGCGGCGCGTAATGGTATCGAGGACCTCCAGCGACAGGTCCGCGGGCTGTCCAACCTCCGAGCCCAAGACTACGCCTATGCGAGAGGGCTGCTGCAACTCCCCTCACTCGAAGCGCCCGACATCTCTCCGGCGCTGTTCGGCCGGGCCGCCGTCCGGTGGATGGAGCCGGTTATCTACTGGATGCGATTCGTGGAGGAAAACCTGCCGCAGGGAATCCGCCCGAGGAAACGTGAGGGTCCCGAGCGAACCCGCCTCGCGGGTACCACAGTGCTCTTCCCCCGCGAGCGGTCGTATCCCGCGTTTCTACTGCAGCATGCCGATCTGGATCTGGCGATCGGCGGCGAAGGGGCTGCGGCCGGCGAGTATTCGGCTCAACTTGACGGGGTCTCCTCGTCTCCGGCCCTATACGGTCGGCCCATAAGGCTCACCGCGCGGCGGGCTCGCGCCGCCCGCGGGCCCCGTGACCTGAGCGTCACTGCTGTGCTGGATCACGTGACGGATGAGATCCGGGACTCGATCGACGTCACGGTGAGCGAATTCGACCTTCCCGCGCTCGATCTCGATCCCATAGGTGCGAGACTCACGCTGGGCCGCGGCGACGTCTCGCTCAGCCTCGTCCGCTCGCGTGATCGACTTCGGGGCAGGTGGCTGTGGCGGTCGGACAAAGTGAGGTGGCAACGAACGGGAGCGGGAAGCGGGAATCGGGAAATGGGAAGCGGAGCCGCTCCCACGCCGCAGGTCGGCTCCCGGGAGTGGGCCGAGGATCTGCTCTGGCGCAGCGTTTCCGGAATGCGGCAGGTGGAGATAGACATCGGGATCGACGGCTCGGTGACCGAGCCCAGGCTCAGTGTCACCTCCAATGTTGGAGATGTCGTGGCGCAAAGCCTGCGGCGGGAAGTGGGTCGCGAGGTGGCGCGCGCGGAGCAGCGGGTGAGAAGCCAGGTCGATCGGCTGGCGAACCGGCAGATCGCTCAGGTGCAAACCAGGATCGCGGCTCTGGCGAGCGGCATCCTCACGGAGGTCCCGCTCCAGCTCAACCTGGTGGAACAGCTCCAGGAGGAGCTGGAGCGCGAGCTGGAGAATCTACAGAACCGGTTGCCGCCCGGGTTGCGGATTCCCTCCTTATCTTCTCTTCTTGGCCGTCTTGACCTGCTTGCGCGCGGCTCTGCGGCGGGGTCGCCGCTCGAGCAGCGTCACGTAGTCGCGCTTGTCCTTGCCGATGTAGATCTGGCGCGGCCTCGCGATGCGCTGCTCCTCGTCCACCAGCATCTCCTGCCACTGCGCGAGCCATCCGGGCGTACGGCCGATGGCGAACAACACCGGGAACATCTCGACCGGGAACTGGAGCGCCTGGTAAATGATCCCCGAGTAGAAATCGACGTTGGGGTATAGCTTCCGCTCCACGAAGTAGTCGTCCTGTAGGGCGATCCGCTCCAACTCCAGTGCGATGTCGATCAGGGGGTTCTTCCCCGTCTGCTCGAACACGTCGTAGGCCACCTTCTTGATG
>JBHIEQ010000317.1:0-3543 GCA_046760725.1 Gemmatimonadales bacterium | reverse complement strand
GAACGGGCCGGAGTCGACCCGCTACTGCGGCGGCTGCCACGATCCGATCTCGCTGTTCTCCGGCACGAAGAACATCTTCACGGAGGATCTGACCAACCTGGTCGGTTATCAGGAGGGCGTCTCCTGCATCGTGTGTCACGCGATCAAGGAGACAGATGTCAAGGGCAACGCGAACTATGTCATCTCCCAGCCGGACCGATACATGTTCGAGTACTCGGAGGGGTCCACTGCGCGGTTCCTGCGCGACTTCCTGATACGATCGTATCCCCGTTTCCACGTGAAGACGCTGCAGCACAAGCTGTTCAAGAGTCCGGAGTTCTGCGCCGCCTGCCACAAGCAGTTTATCGACGAGGAGATCAACCAGGTCGGCTGGGTGCAGCTGCAGAACCAGTACGACAATTGGCGCAAGAGCCGATGGAACAGTCCCGGGGATCCGACGAAGACGATCGAGTGCCGCGAATGCCACATGCCGCTAACATCATCCAGCGATCCGGCGAGTGGCGACGACCTGGACTATAACCGCAGGCCCGACGACAAGCGGCACAGGAGCCATCGTTTTCTGGCCGCCAATCAGTTCATGCCGGTGGCCCTTGATCTCGACGGTGCGCAGGAGCATGTCGAGTTGACTGAGAAATGGTTGCGGGGCGAGATCGAGATTCCGGAGATCGCGGACAAGTGGCGCGAGGGGCCCGCCGTGCCGATCGAGCTGGTGGTGCCGGATACGATCGTCCACGGCGAGGAAGTGAAGGTCCAGGCTGTGATAACCAACAATAAGGTCGGACACGATTTCCCGACTGGGCCTCTGGACATCATCCAGGCCTGGGTGGAAATCACGGTAACTGACCAGAACGGCAACGTAGTATTCGCTTCCGGAGAGAGAGACCAGCGGCACTTCATCGAGCCGGGCTCGTTCATCTTCAAGGCGGAGCCGGTGGACCAGTACGGAAACCTGATCGACCGCCACAATCTCTGGGAGATGGTCGGTGTGAGGTACAGGCGCGCGATGTTCCCGGGCTTCTCGGACCGGGCGGAGTTCGCGTTTTCGTGCCCAGCCTCGGTGTTCGGCCCGGTCGACCAGAAGGAGAGGCCGCTGGACCAGGAGGTCCAGTTCAGGGCTCCAAGTGGACTGACGGCACTGCGGGTCACGGCCAAACTGATGTACCGCAAAGTGGATCAGTTTCTTTTGAACTTCCTGTTCGGAGAGGATGCGGGGCTCACGGCGCCGGTCACGGTGATGTCCGAGGCGCAGGCGACGATCGCGGTGCGACCGGCGGAGTAGCGGAAGGTGCATGCTTAACCGCCTTCCGCGGCGCAAGCGCCTGGTCGTTTACACAGCGGGGGCCGGGGCACTGTTCCTGGCCCTCGTGCTCGTTGTCGTGTGGTCCGCAACGCGGCAGAATGAGGTGTACAGGCCTGGGGAGAGCATAGAAGGTCTCACCTCAACTCTGAGCAGAGAGTTACCGGCCGACTATCCCCGCGTCACGTTTGTCGATGTGAGCGCGGCTGCCGGCATCCAGTTCCGACATTTCGGCGGCCGCAGATCCACACAGCTGCCCGAGGACATGGGTTCCGGCGCGGCGTGGCGCGACTACGACCGTGACGGATGGCTCGACCTGTACGTGGTCAACATGGTGGGGCCCATCACGCTGACCGAGGAGGAAGTCCGGTCTTCTCCGGCGTACTCCCGACTGTACCGCAACAACGGCGATGGGACGTTCACCGATGTAAGCTTCGCCGCCGGAGTCGCACACCGGGGGTGGGGAATGGGAGCGGTATGGGGTGACTACGACAACGACGGATGGCCGGATCTGTTCGTCACGGCTTACGGCGAGAACGTCCTCTACCGTAACAACGGCGACGGCACGTTCAGCGACCGGACGGCTGCCACCGGGCTCGGTGGGATCGAAGGGTTCTGGGCCGGCGCGTCATGGGCCGACTACGACCGGGACGGTTTCTTGGATCTGTACGTCACCGGCTACGTCAGGTACGAGCAGCTGGAGGCGGGTGCGATATCGTCACAATACGAAGTGGAACAGGCAGCGAGTCTCAATCCCTCCTCATTCCCGCCTGAGCGCAATCTCCTCTATCACAACAACGGCGACGGGACATTCACCGAGGTCGCCGAGAGGTCAGGCGTGTTGGGGGATCGCGGGCGGAGCCTGGAGGCGGCCTGGACGGATCTCGACAATGACGGCTGGCCCGAGCTCTATGTAGCGAACGACGTATCCGACAACGTGTTGTTCCTGAATCGGCGGAACGGAACGTTCGAGGATGTGAGCCATGCGGCACGTGTCGCGGATTATCGCGGTGCGATGGGGATAGCGGTGGGAGATTGGGACGGTGACACCGACATGGATATGTTCGTCACACACTGGATCGCGCAGGAGAACGCACTGTACCGGAGTCTGTTCGCCGAGTTCTCGTCACGTCCGGCGCCGCCGCAAAACCTTATGCAGTTCATGGACGAGGCGGACCGATACGGCCTGGGCCAGATCTCCCTCGACTACATTGGCTTCGGAACGACGTTCTTCGACTACGACAACGACGGCAAGCTCGATCTCTTCGTTGCCAACGGCAGCACGTTCCAGCGATCCGACCAGCCCGAGCTGCTCGTCGGGATGCGGGACATCCTGTTCTGGAACCGCGGATCGCAAGACGGGTTTTATGACGTATCCGATGTGAGCGGAGAGTATTTCTCGCGCGAGTTGGTGGGTCGAGGAGCCGCCGCGGGAGATTACGATGGCGACGGCGATCTCGATCTCTTCATCGTAAACCACGGCGGTCCGGGAGTGCTGTTGCGGAATGAGGGCGGCAATCGAAACAACTGGCTCCAGGTGGCACTCCAGGGCAACGGTGGCAATCGGTCGGCGATCGGCACGAAGATCCGCATCGTCGTGGGCGGCTCGGTGCAGGTGCGCGAGCTGGGGTCGCAGGCCTCCTACCTGTCGCAGAACTCCGCGATTGAGCACTTCGGCCTGGGTGCCGCGACCGCGGTTGACACTCTCGAGATCCGCTGGCCCTCAGGACTGACCGAGACGCTCACGGACGTGCCGGCCAATCGCGTGCTGAACCTCGTCGAGGGCCGGAGCTCGATCCAGTAGCATGAGGGGGAAGCTCGCGACAGCGGGAATTGCGGTGCTGGTTGTTCTGGCCGCAGCCATCGCGCTCAACGAACGGGTGCCCCAGGAGGAGGGAGGGGAGGATCGCGATTCCTCGCTGGTGTCCGAGCGGGTACGGATCAGAGAGTTCTGGCAAACGTACCGTGGCGCCACCGCTCAACGGATTGCAGGAAGGCGTGAGGAGGCGGCTGCCGAGTACCGCCGGGCGCTGGAGCTCAACCCGAGGCACGAGGACGCACTGTACTACTACGCGAACATGCAGCTCGAGCTGGGAGCTTTCGAGGAGGCTGAGGGCGCCCTGCGACGCCTGGTAGAGGTCAATCCCGTGAGCGCGCGAGCCCACTCCCGGCTCGGAATCCTCTATAGCTGCCCGGAGACAGGCGACCTGTTCAATGTGCCGGCGGCCGAACGCGAATTTCTCCGT
>JBHIEQ010000316.1:0-3557 GCA_046760725.1 Gemmatimonadales bacterium | reverse complement strand
AGAGATCCTCCAGCTGTTCAACACCTATATCGTCACGCAGACGAGCGACGGACTGGCGATCGTGGATCAACATTCGGCCCACGAGCGGGTGATCTACGAGGAGGTGATCACGCAGTTGCGCGGAGAGGGGAGCGCGGCGCAGCGCTTGCTCTTGCCGCTTACTGTGGACCTCAACGCCGAGGAACGGGACGCTCTAGAAGCGCATCGGGAATTGGTCGCGGCGGTCGGGTATGAGGTCGAACCCTTCGGAGGCAGCTCCGTCGCCGTACACGCAGTGCCGAATCCGCATCCCCGATTCGATGCCAAGCGCTGTTTCGAGGAGCTGGTGTCCGATCTCGCGCGCAACCGATTCGGCGCCCTTGCCAATCGGCTCGAGCGGTTCGCCGCGAGCTACGCGTGCCGGGCCGCGATCAAGGCGGGTCACGCGCTCGAGCCTTCCGAGATGAAGCAGCTGCTGCGGCGCCTCTTCGCGTGCGAGCTTTCGCCGCACGACGTGCACGGACGCCCGACCATCGTGCAGCTCCCCAAGAGCGAGTTGGATCGGCGATTTGGGCGCACGTAAACCGCTCATTCCGGTCATAGTAGGTCCCACCGCGGCTGGAAAGACCGCCGTGGCGCTGGCGCTCGCGCCATACTGGCCGCTGGTCGTGATCTCGGCCGATTCCCGCCAAGTGTACAGGGGCCTGGACATCGGCACCGGCAAGCCGACGGTGGCCGAGCGCGAGGCCGTTCCGCACTACGGGATCGACATCGTGGATCCAGGTGAGAGTTACAGCGCGGGGCGCTTCGCGCGTGATGCGGCGCAATGGCTGTCGGAGATTTCTCCCGACGCCATGCCGGTCGTGGTTGGGGGCACGGGCTTCTACGTGCGCGCGCTGGCCGACGGTCTCTTTCGGGAGCCGCCGATGGATTCTGAGCGCCGCAAGAGTTTCAGGAGATGGTCGCGGTCCGTTCGTGGATTGGGGCGCTGGGCCGTGCGGCTCGATCCCGCGTACTCGGGCGGGGGACGCCAGCGCGCTGCGCGGACGGTGGAGGTAGCGTTGCTGACGGGCCGACCTCTCTCGTGGTGGCAGCGGGAGGCCAAGGCGGAAGGAGCCATGCGCCCCTGGTACGTTCGCCTCACGCTTCCTAGAGCGGTGTTGCATCGCCGCATCGAGGAACGCTCGGCGCTCATGCTCAGGAACGGCATGGTCAACGAAGTGCGCGCTCTGCTCGAACGTGGGGTAGCACAGGACGCTCCGGGTCTCGACGCCGTGGGCTATCGCGAGGTAGTGCGTCACCTGGCGGGAGAGTTGCCGAAAGAGCGCCTACACGAGGCGATCGCTGCCGCTACCCGGCGGTACGCGAAGCGTCAGGAGACCTGGTTTCGCCATCAACTGATCGGCCATCCCGTGATTACCTTGGATGCGACCGACGAGCCCGAGATCTTGGCGCGTCGCATCGCGGATCTGTGGTCTGAAAGGGGTCGCACATGAAGATCGGGATAACCTGCTATCCCACATACGGAGGGTCGGGTGCCGTAGCGACGGAACTCGGTCTCGAGCTGGCGGGGCGGGGCCACGAGATCCACTTCATGTCGTACGCCTCTCCGTTCAGGCTTCGCTCTTTCGCCGAGAACGTGTACTTCCATGAAGTGGATGTTAGCGGTGCGTATCCGCTGTTCGAATTCTTCCCGTACTCGCTCGCTCTCGCCGTCACCCAGGAAGAGGTGGCCCTGCGGGAGGGTCTGGACATCCTGCACGTGCATTACGCCGTACCGCACGCCACGGCCGCCTTTCTCGCGAAGCAGATGGTGACTCAGGTGCGGGATCTCAAGGTGGTGACGACGCTCCACGGAACGGATATCACGCTGGTCGGCCAGGAGAAGTCGTTCTTTACGGTCACTAAGTTCTCGATCGAGCAGTCAGACGCCGTGACCGCCGTCTCGCAGTATCTCAAGGACGAAACGTACGAGGCCTTCGGGTGCACAGGCTGCGAGATCGAAGTGATTCCGAATTTCGTGAGGCTCTCGGAGTACTTCCCGTCAGACGATGTCGAGTGTCACTCGTCTCTGGCACCGAAGGGCACCAAGGTGCTGATGCACGTGTCGAACTTCCGCGACCTCAAGCGTGTCCCGGATGTGGTAAGGATCTTCGCCAAAGTGCGAGAGGAGTGCCCCGCGGTCCTGGTGCTAGTCGGGGACGGCCCGACCAGGCCGGACACCGAGGCGACCGTACGCGAGCTCGGTCTCGAGAGCGATGTCCGCTTTCTGGGAAAGGTGGATCCCGTTGCCGATCTCATGCGCGCGGCGGATCTGTTCCTGCTTCCCAGCAAGTCGGAATCGTTCGGGCTGAGTGCGCTCGAAGCCATGGCGTGCGGCGTACCGGTTGTGGCGAGCAACGTCGGGGGTCTTCCGGAGGTGATAGAGGACGGCGTGCAGGGCGCGCTCATGCCGGTCGGAGACATCGACGGCATGGCGCGGCGGGCGCTGGAGCTGCTCGAGGAGAGCCGCTGGCCGGTGGCGCGGGACCGAGCCGTCCTCCGCGCTCGGGACTTCGCCGCTGAGAAGGTCGTGCCACTGTACGAAGCTGCGTACCGGCGCTTGTTCGAGTAGCTCGCCCAAGTGACTTACTGGCAGGGAGTGCTGTTGGGAGTGGTTCAAGGCCTCACCGAGTTCCTTCCCATCTCCAGCTCGGGGCATCTCGTCGTGGCTGAAGCGGCCGTCGGCCTCACGACACCGGGAGTGACCGTAGAAGTGGCACTGCACGTGGCAACGCTCCTCGCCGTTGTAATCGTGTATCGCGAGCGCCTGTTGCAGTTGCTCCTGGGAGCGGCGAGAGGTGACCGGGTTGAGTGGGGCTATGTGGTGCTGATCGCCGTTGGGAGCGTGCCTGCGGGCTTGGCGGGATTTTTCTTCGCCGACTTCTTCAAGGGGGCCTTCGACTCGCTCCTTGCGGTAGGCGCGAACTTCATGATTACCGGGACGATCCTGTGGACCACGAGGTGGGGGGGGCAAGGCGCGGGGGGCGCAGGGCGCAAGGTGCAGGAAGCGGGACGCGGCGCGCAGGACGCGGCTGCGGCTCAACTCCCGAGCGCATGGGGTGCTCTCGGCATTGGCCTCGCGCAGGCGCTCGCGATCTTCCCGGGGATCTCCCGCTCGGGCACGACTGTGTCCGCGGGCCTGTGGCTTCGCATCGATCCGGTGAAGGCGGCAGAGTTCTCGTTCATTCTGGCGATCCCCGCCATTGCGGGCGCGGCGCTCCTCCAGGTTGCGGATCTGAACGCGGACCTTTCCGCGGTTGGCGAGGGGCCGCTACTCGCCAGCTTCATGGCCGCGCTCGTGTCCGGCGTCGCCGCGATCCGTATACTTGTCGCGCTGCTGCGCAGGCACCACTTCCATCGCTTCGCGCCCTACTGCTGGTCCATCGGGCTCGTGACGATCGTTTGGGCGGTGGCGCGCTAGAGTTGTGCTGTACGACGGGCTGACTGAACGGCAGCTGGCAGCGCGGCTCGCGGCCTCGCGATGTCTCGTGTACGCGAGCGTGCCCAGCACGCTCGACGTGGTCCACGAACTGGCC
>JBHIEQ010000315.1:0-3565 GCA_046760725.1 Gemmatimonadales bacterium | reverse complement strand
CGTATCCGCCGGTGTGGAACGGATGGCACCGCGCGATGCGGCGCACCCCGAGCCATATCCCCCTCAGCGCCCCATAGCGGCGCACCGCCTCCAGGGCGTACGTAGAGCAGGTGGGCGAGTAGCGACATGGAGACGGAAAGGGTGACGCAGCCACCTGGTAGGCGCGGATGAGGCCCGCGACTACCCGGCGCGGTAGCGTTGTCAGGCGGAAAGCGATCGCACCCATCGGTCCAGATCCGCGGCGAGCTCCTCGAGACGAGCGACGTACGCCCGGCGGCGGGAGCGAATGATCAAGTCGATTGCTTCGAGATCAGGGAGAACGCGACGCCGGGCCAGCTCGCGCAGCCTCCGTCGGAGGCGGTTTCGCGACACTGCCGACTGTCCGTGCCGCGGAACGACGAGGCCCAGTCGCGGATGGCCGACGCTGTTGGGCCGCCAGAGTATTTCCATTCGCGGCGTCCGGCTGCGGCGGCCCGTTTGCAGCACGGTTCTCAAATCCCGTGCCCGCTGGAGTCGCCAAGTCCGCGGCAGCCCCTCCCCGCTCAACCCCCTCGATGTTTGGACGGCAGACGCACTGTCAAGCGCCTGCGTCCCTTCTTCCTCCGACGGTTTAGGACCCGACGGCCCCACCGCGTCCGCATCCGGGCCCGGAAACCATGCTTGTTACTGCGTTTGCGATTGCGCGGCCGGTACGTCGGCTTCATCGTTGTCCTCTCGTGGGGCACGAAACCTAGTCGTGCACTATAGTGGGGGCAAGGTTGACTTTTCTACACCCGCGCGCTACAATCGGCTGCCCTTTCGGACACCTACCCGCAGTCGTCATTCAATAGATGGATCTAACAGCTAACCAGGTCTGGACCCGTCTACTAGAGGCGGCGCGGCGAGAACTCCCTGACCCAACAGTCCGAACCTGGCTCGAGCCGGTCCGGCCGCTCGCATTTCAGGAGGGACGGCTCGTTCTTGGCGCGCCCGATCAGTTCGCGGTGGAGTGGAATGCCTCAAAACACGTAGCGCTCTTGAACCGCATCGCCTCCGACATCATGGAGCCCGCAGTCGAAGTCGTCTTCCAGGTGCAGGAGGAGCGCGCCAAACGGCCGCAGATGGACTTCTTCGTGGCCCCTCCCGCGACAGAACAGGGGCAGCCGCGGCAGCGGGCCACTCGCCCCCTCAATGAGCGCTACTCGTTCAAGACGTTCGTGATCGGCAAGTCCAACGAGCTCGCCGCGGCCGCCGCACACGCCGTGGCAGAGGCTCCGGGGAAGACCTACAACCCCCTGTTCATCTACGGAGCTACGGGACTCGGTAAGACGCACCTCATGCAGGCCATCGCCCACGCGGTGCTCGAAAGAGCCCCGGATAGCCGAGTCGTGTACATGGGCGCCGAGCAGTTCATCAACGAGGTGATTGAGAGCATCCACGGCCGAACCATGGTCGAGTTCCGCAAGCAATACCGCAGCGACGTGGACATCTTCCTCGTGGACGACGTGCACTTCCTCGAGGGCAAGGAGATGACCCAAGAGGAGTTCTTCCACACCTTCAACGCGCTTCACGAAGCGGGCAAGCAGATAGTGCTGACCTCCGACCGGCCGCCTAAGGAGATCCCGGGACTGGAGGCGCGCCTGGTCAGCCGCTTCGAGTGGGGCATGGTGGCCGACATTGGGCAGCCCGACCTGGAGCACCGCATCGCGATCCTCCGCAAGAAGGCCGAGCAGGATCACCTGGAACTCACGATACCCGACGATGTGCTCCGCTTCATCGGGGAGAACGTGCGCAGCTCCGTGCGCGAGCTGGAGGGCTGCATCATCAAGCTGCTGCTCTACGCGTCGCTCAAGCACCGGGAGGTCTCGATCGACCTCGCCAGGGAGGCGCTCGCCGACAAGATCAGGCACGGTAAGGCGGCCGACTATGAGCTGCATGACGCGCCGCCCACGATCGACCGAATCCAGGAAGTCGTCGCTCGGCGCTGGGGTGTAACGCCCGAGGGGCTACGCTCGAAAGCCCGTACGAAGACCCTCACCGTCCCGCGGCAGGTGGCGATGTTTCTGGCCCGCGAGCTCTGCGGCATGCAGCTGGTAGAGATTGGACAGGCGTTCGGCGGCAGGGATCATTCGACAGTGATCCACAGCCTGGACAAGGTGCAGCGCGACATGTCCAGCGACCGCAAGTTCCGGGATCGCGTCGAACACGCCCGGCGAGAACTCGCCGTAGTCCACGTATGACGAACGGTGTGGAGACCCACTGTTGAAGTTCGTGAGTCTCTGAGCAAAGCTCCGTGGTATCCCGAGGGATCCCACAGCCCGTCCCCACCACCCCACATGAGCCAGCTCGGGGAACCCGCTGGGGACAAAGCAGTTGCGGCATCTGTTCAGTTTTCCAGAGACCCTACTAGCACTACTAGGTAGATCTCTATAACGTATCAGTAGTTTCTCCTATCCTCTCGGGCGAGGAACAGAAGAGTCACATGAAGTTCACGATCACTCGGGAAAAGCTGCACGAAGGCCTCGCGGCCGTCGCCGCCAGCGTGCCGACCAAAACGACGCTGCCGGTGTTGGCTAACATCCTGGTGGAGGCGACCTCGGACGGCGTACGCCTTTCCGGAACCGACCTGGATACGGCGGTGAGCACCATGGTGCCCGCCGAAGTCGATGTCGAAGGCTCAGTCACCCTTCCGGCACGAAAGCTGGTGGAGATAGTCAGGGAACTGCCCAGTGCTGCGATTCGCGTGACCGGTACCGGTGAGCAGCGGGTTCAGATCGAGTGCGGTCGCTCGAAGTTCAAGCTCCTCGGCATTCCCAAGGAGGAGTTCCCCAACTTCCCCCCCGTGGACTTCTCCGAGACCTGGACCGCGACGTCCAGCGATCTCCAGAAACTCATCAACCACGTGAGTTTCGCCGCGTCGACGGAAGAGAGCAGGCCGATCCTGAACGGTGTGCTGTGGCAGCTCGAGGGAGACGAGATGAGGATGGTCGCCACCAACGGTCACCGTCTGGCGAAGATGGAGGTATCCGTATCCGGCGGCGGAGCGTCCGCGGAATTCATCGTGCCACCCAAGGCCCTCGATCAGGTGCGCCGACTCTTCGGACCCAGCGACGAGATCGAGATCGCCAAGAGCGACAACCACCTGGGCTTTCGCAGCGGATCGACCTATGTCTTCACGCGGCTCATAGAGGGTCCCTACCCCAATTACGAGCAGGTCATTCCGCACGACAACGACCGCGCATGTACCGTGGAGAAGGATGCCCTTTCGGCTGCACTGCGGCGCGTGGGCGTGGTCGCCAGCGACCAGACGCACCGCGTGAGGCTCCAGTTCTCGGGCAGTGGGACGCTACAGTTCAGTGTGAACACGCCCGACTTGGGGGAGGCCCAGGATGAGATCTCCGTCACCTACGACGGGGATCCCCTTGAGATCGGGTTTAACGCCACCTACCTGCTCGAGATACTGAAGTACATGCCCACCGACGAGGTGCGGATGACGTTCAAGGCTCCCGAGCGCGCGGCCACCGTGGAGCCCGTGGGCTGGGACGACCCGGCGACCTACCTCTGCCTGGTGATGCCGCTCAGGCTC
>JBHIEQ010000314.1:0-3567 GCA_046760725.1 Gemmatimonadales bacterium | reverse complement strand
GAGCGCCGGCTACCGGCCAAAGATGCACGTGATCGACTTCACCGAGCCCATTGCCGCTCTCAAAGATGCGGTGACGTCGCGCTACTGGCAGGTCGTGCTCAAGCGATTGATGTACAGAGCTGCCGAGATCGTTGCGAATCATACCGGCGCTCAGGCCATTGTGACCGGTGAGTCCGTCGGACAGGTATCGTCGCAGACGCTCGGCAACTTGCGAGCGATCGAGCAAGCCGTCTCTCTCCCCGTCTTGAGGCCGCTCATCGGACTGGACAAAGAGGAGATCATCTCCAAAGCGGGGACCATCGGTACGGCAGTGCTGAGCGCGAGGGTGCGCGAGTACTGCGCGATCGTTCCGGGTAGGCCGGTCACCAACGCACAGCCCGCGGCCGCGCGAGATGAGGAGGATCGCGTGGATCTGGATGTGCTGAGGGAGGCGGCGGCCGCTCGCAAGACTCTGGATCTCAGCTCGCTCACAGACGCCGATCTCGTCGCGCCCTACCTGTTCACGGAGGCCGTTCCCGAGGGCGCCGTGGTGCTGGATTGCAGAGAGCCGCACCATTACGCGGCCTGGCACTACCCGGGCGCGCACCGCGTGAGCGTGGCGGACCTCGGAGTCGGCTACCGCCATCTGGAAAAGGCCGCCACCTACGTCCTGTACTGTTCTCACGGTGTGCAGTCGGCGCATCTCGCCGAGCTTATGCAGCGGGATGGCTACGAGGCGTACTCGTTCAAGGGTGGAGCAAAGAGGCTCAGGTGTTACGTCGAACGGCGCGACGTTTAGCTCCTTCGAAGTTTGATGGATACCTCGGACCATGCCGTAGCGGGCTTCGCCGCTACGGACGTGCAGGCGGCGGCTCTAGCCAACTACCTGATGGCTCTCGAGGACCGGAGTCTGGGGGTCCATAACCCGAGCTACATCCAGGATCTGCTGGACGACGCGATCCTGGCGATGGGTGGGACGATCCCGTAGGGGACTCCGACAACTGAAGGATCGCAGGGGCGGGGCCACCGGCCCGTAGGATGGGAAGAGCTGCTCCGAGCGCGTACTCGGGGGCCACCCCGTCACCAAAAGCGGTCCGGGCTGTCCGGGACCAGCAGCGACTCGGCCTTGGTGGTGGGATCGCGCGGTCCCGCGAACAGCGTACGCAGGAGTGCGTGCTACGGCAGTCATTGCCACGCGTCCTGTTCCCCGAAAGGATCAGGTGCCAGCAGCGAGGCCAGCGCGATGCCGCAAAGCGGCAGCGGCGTTCTCTTCATCTTTGGAATCCCTGGGGCATAATGCTGACAATTGTAGCAGCTCCCAGGGCACAGCGGACTGCGTACGGCGCACTGCGCACTGCGTACGGCGCACAGGCTACTGCGTACGGCGTTCTGCGCATCTCTATCACTCGGAGGCCTAATGCGACATCGAGTGCCGGTCATTCTAGGGGTCACCGCGGCCCTAGCGTGCCAGCCGCAATCAGAGGAGGTGACCGAGGGACAACGAACGGCGATCGCGTCCGCGGTGAACCAAAGGGTGGCGGAGTTGTTCGAGGCGATGAACTCCCACGATGTCGAGCGGGTCATGAGCTTCTACTTGAAGAGGGTCGACTTTGCCTACGTGGGTGTGAGCGATGTCAGGGTGGGGTGGGAGCCCTTCTCCCGCGTGGCCGCGCTGTGGTATAGGACGCATCCGGAGGTCCCTTTCGAGCACGAGGTCGTGCACACTCAGGTGTTGAGTCCGACCGTCGCCGTTGCCGTTGTCCGCGGCAGCTCGACGGAGACGGAGCTACTCGTGTGGACTCAGGTCTTTGTGAAGGACGAGGGCGGCGAATGGGTCATCGCGCACGAGCACGAGGCGTGGCACGAGACGTCGGAGCCGCCGAGGCCTCATCCCATGGCGGTCTCCCAGGCGCGCTGACCGCGGCGCGGGAGCGCGGGCGGGGGCGGGGTCGGCGTGGGGTCGGCGGCACGACACCCGTCCGGTGCTCGCATGCCGCACCGCGTGACGCCGCCTGCGTAACGGGGCTACTCGCCGCGTTGTTTTGCCTACCGCACGGCTGGCGTGCCGCCTTACCGTCGTCTCATGCTCGCGCGCGTCCGCTCGGCGGCGGTGCTTGGTATCGACGCCTATCTGGTGGATGTAGAGACCGACATCACGAGCGGTCTTCCCTCGTTCTCCACGGTGGGCCTGCCCCATGGGGCGGTGAAGGAGGGCCGGGAGCGGGTGGGTGCCGCGATCGTCAACTCCGAGTTTCTGTTTCCCCTCAAGCGAATCACCGTGAATCTGGCCCCGGCGGACGTACGCAAGGACGGCTCGGCGTTCGATCTGCCGATCGCGCTTGGAGTGTTGGCCGCGACGGGACAGTTGGGAAACGAGAACGGTGCTGGCGACGGTAGCTGGGAGGGCGCCACCGGCGCGGTTCCGCTGCTCGGGCGGTTCGTGGTGGTGGGTGAGCTGGGTCTCGAGGGCGGCGTGAGACCGGTGCGGGGTGTGTTGCCCGTAGCGGTCCTGGCCAAAGCAGCTGGGCTCCGGGGAGTCGTTGTGCCGCGTCAGAATCTCGCCGAGGCGAGTGTAGTGGGCGGCATCGAGGTTCTGGGTGCCGAGTCGTTGCGGCAGGTGGCGCAGTTCTTCGCGGGTGAAGGCAAACTCGACGGCCCGCATGGAGCGGCACGCATGGCGCTTGCTTCGGGCGGTGTCGAGGACGTGGATTTCGCGGAGGTCAGGGGGCAGGAGCACGCGAAGCGGGCGCTCGAGGTAGCGGCGGCGGGCGCCCACAATCTGTTGATGATGGGTCCTCCGGGGAGCGGCAAGACGATGCTTGCGCGCCGGATCCCCACGATCCTCCCCGAGATGAGTGTCGAGGAGGCGCTCGAAACCACCAAGATTCACAGCGTCGCGGGGACTTTGCCCGTCGGCGCGTCGCTCGTGACCAGGCGTCCGTTTCGCGCGCCGCATCACACGATCAGCGACGCCGGGTTGATTGGTGGCGGGTCATACCCACGGCCGGGTGAGGTGAGTCTCGCCCACAGTGGGGTCCTGTTTCTCGACGAGCTGCCCGAGTTCAGAAAGAACGTGCTTGAGGTGCTACGCCAGCCGCTGGAAGATGGCTCGGTCACCATCTCGCGAGCAGCCACGTCGCTAAGCTATCCGGCGCGGTTCATGCTGGCCGCCGCGATGAACCCCTGTCCCTGTGGCTGGTGGGGCGACCAGGCACACCAGTGCACCTGCGGCAACCTGGGCGTGGAGCGTTATCTCGCGCGCATCTCGGGACCGTTGCTCGACCGGATCGACATTCACATCGAGGTGCCGGCGGTGCCCTACAAGGAGCTGTCGGTCGAGCGGAGTGGCGAGCCGAGCGAGGTGATCAGGGAGCGGGTGAACAGGGCGCGGGCTTTGCAGCTCGAGCGCTTCGCCACTCGTGCGGGTCTCTTCGCCAACGCTCACATGGGACCCAAGGACCTGAAGAAGTACTGCCGGGTGAGCGAGGCGGCCGATGCGCTGCTCAAGACCGCGATCCAGAGACTCAGGCTCTCGGCCAGGGCGTATCACCGGGTACTCAAGATCGCGCGCACCATCGCCGATCTCGC
>JBHIEQ010000313.1:0-3597 GCA_046760725.1 Gemmatimonadales bacterium | reverse complement strand
CCGACATCCACACTCTCGAGGCGCAGGTCGCGGAGAGCCCGGACGAGCCCGCGCGCCGGCGCGCGCTGGGCGAGGCCCTCATCGAGGCGGGCGAGGGCGAGCGTGGCCTCGAAGAGCTGGACAAGGCGCTCGTCGCCGCGGAGAACCAGGAGGACTGGGGGCTCTCGGAAGATCTGGTCGAGGAGATCCTGCGGCTCGATCCCAACAGCGTGCGCCACCACCAGAAGCGGGTCGAGCTGGCGTACCGCAGCAACGATCGCGGTCGAATGGTGGAGTACTATCTGGCTCTGGCCGATGCGTTGCTGCGGCAGGGGTCGATGGATCGGTCGCGCAACGTGTATCAGCGTGTGTTGGAGCTCGATCCCGAGAACGATGCCGCGCAGGCCGCGCTCTCGACGTTCGGGCCCGCGGAAGAGGAGGCTGCTGAGCCGGTGGGCGCGACGGCGCCAGTGGAAGGTGAGGGAGGCGAAGCCGGGGGGGCCGGGGAGGCCGGCGGCGACTTCGTCGATCTCGGGGCCCTCATCCTCGGGGATGAGGAGCCCGCAGTGAAGGACACGCGGATGCGGGTCGAGGAGGAAGAGCCCACAGGTGACGAAGATCGCGACTTCGCCGAGATGCTCGCCGAGTTCAAGAAGGGCATTGCGGCGAACGTCGAGGAGGAGGACTGGCAAGCGCACTACGATCTCGGCATCGCCTTCAAGGAGATGGGATTGCTGGATGAAGCGATCGCCGAGCTTCAGAAGGCGCTGCGGTCGAGCGAGGGCCGCCTCAAGAGCAGTGAAGCGCTGGGAATGTGCTTCTACGAGAAGGGT
This sequence comes from Gemmatimonadales bacterium, assembly GCA_046760725.1. Classification (GTDB taxonomy): domain Bacteria; phylum Gemmatimonadota; class Gemmatimonadetes; order Gemmatimonadales; family GWC2-71-9; genus JBHIEQ01. The sequence continues at coordinate 2,785 of JBHIEQ010000313.1, read as the reverse complement.
CAGTACGCGGTGGCCGCCACGGTGCTCAAGCGGGCCATCGACGGCGATCCTCGCGGTGACGACGCGAAGATCGGTCTCCTCTACTGGCTGGGTCGGTGCGAGGAGGAACAGGGCAAGTCGGGGGCGGCGCTGGATTACTATCAGCGCGTCTTCGCGGTTGACATCGGCTTCCAGGACGTGAGCGATCGGGTGAAGAGCCTCGCCGAGGCGGAGAGCTGAGGCTGGTGCCGCAGCTCACCCGAGCCACTCTTCCCGCAATCCAGGAACCGGTACGGCAGGAACTCGACGCAGTCCTGGATGAACTGCGGCGTATCGTCGCCGCCGACTTCCACATGATACATGAGGTGAACCAGCACCTCCTCGGCCTGAGGGGAAAGATGTTCCGGCCCACCCTCCTCCTCCTCGCGGCGCGTGCTACGAGCCATCTGGAGCCCAGGGACGTGACCCTCGGGGCGGTGGTGGAGCTGATTCACCTGGCGACGCTCATTCACGACGATTCGGTGGATCACTCGGTGATGAGGCGGGGGCAGCCCACGGTGAACGCTCTGTTCAGCCATCAGGTGGCGGTGATAATGGGCGATTACCTCTACTCCCGAGCCATCATGGAGCTGGTCGCGATGGACGACCCGGAGCCTCTCGGGGTCATGAGCCGAGTCACCAACGAGATGACCGTCGGCGAGATGCGCGAGCTTGAAGCGCACGACGTCTTGGATTTCACCGAAGACGAGTACGAGAAGCTGATCGCCGCCAAGACGGCGTCGCTCATGTCGGGTGCGTGCGAGGTGGCGGCGCTGGGGCGCGATCCGATCTACCAGACTCCGCTGGCAGAGTTCGGGCACAACCTGGGTATGGCATTTCAGATCGCCGACGATTTGCTGGATTACACCGGGTCCGAGGACGTGACCGGCAAGCCGCAGGGACTGGATCTCAGGGAGCACAAGATCACGCTTCCTCTCATCGCCGCCTTGCGCGAGATGGATCCCGATGAGCGGATGGCGGTGGAGGAGCTGATGCGCAACCCGCTGCCGTCGGATGATCAGATCGGCGCTTTGATCCACACGGTCGAGCTGAGAGGCGGCATCGCATATGCGCACCAGCGCGCGCACGAGTTCGGGGAGCGAGCCGAGATGCAACTCGAGCGGCTGCCCCCGAGCAGGGCGCGGGACGCGCTGCGTGACTGCGTCGTGTACGCGATCGAGCGCCAGAGCTGAAGGTGGCGCTGGGCCCGCGCCGACCCGCTTACTATGTCTCCGTACTGGCCCTGGGCTTCGTGTTCGGGGGCTTTCTGTCGGCGCTCTTGAAGCTCTTCCTGCCCGACGGCCCCGCCAAGGACTTCTTCACTTTCACGCAGACGGTCGCCCTCGGACCTGTTTCGATCAACCTCCTGATATTCTCCATCACCTTGGGACCGCTTACCTTACAGGTATCGCTCTTGGGCCTGGTCGGGATCGCGGTGGCTTACCTGTTGGCCAGGAGCTTGTTCTGAGGAGCGAATGGTGTGACGTTTCGAGAGGACGCAGCGCGCTGTGCGCGGTAGCCGGCGGCCGGCGCCCTCGCAGTCAGTCTAGGCCGCGTTTGGGGGGAATCCCATGCCGCACTTCGAGGAGGCGAGTCTCTTGATAGGAACCCCCGGCCCCACAGAGCTCATCATCGTACTCGTCATCGTATTGGTGGTCTTCGGGGCCAAGCGCCTTCCTGAGATTGGCTCCTCCATGGGGAAGGGGATCCGCGAGTTCAAGCGCGGTATCAGGGAGGTGCAGGACACGCTGGAAGAGGACGATACAGCTCCCCCGCGCAAGCTCGACCGGCCCGAGGAGGAGCGCAGCGGGGATCCAAAAAAGCTATCCGAGTAGCCGGGAATCGGGAAACGGGAAAGGTCCCCATCCTACGACCCACGTTTCCCGTTTCCCGGTAGTTATCTGAGGAATCCCAGCGGGCTCGTCGCGTCTCCGAATCTGTCCGCCAGCTCCTGCTGAGCCCGCTCGACCTCTCGCCGCCGGTCGATCACGCTCGCAGCCTCCCTCAAGGAAGTCATCGCAAGCTCCAGTCTCCGCTGCTGCGCATCCCTCGTGAGCTGAGCCCGCATCTGGTCCCGCTGCTCCAGAAAGGCGCTGCTGTCGGCCGGCTGTCGCTCGATGGGCTCCACGAAGAACACAGCGAGATCCGTTTCCACGGGTCCACCCGCCTTACCCAACGGGAGGCCGAAGGCCAGCCCCACCGCCTCGGGCGCCTCGCTCATGACGGGACCCGGGTTCACCCTGCTGAACGGCCCGAGCACTCGCGCCGACAGCTCGTGAGCCGCAGCCACGGCTTCCAGCGAGCCGCCCTGTGCTATCTCTTGGGAGATCTCGTCCACCAGGAGCCGGGTGGCCTCCCACCGTTTCTCCCGGGCCACGGCCTCCACGATGCGGCCCCGGATCTCCTCGAGCGGAGGCACGCCGGCCGGCCTCAGGCTATCCAGCCTAAACACGTAGTAGGCGCTGCGCGCCTCGATCACCGGCGAGATCTCGCCGGGCACCGCCTCGAAGGCCCAGAGTCCCGCGTCGGGCACGAGGTAGGGCCCTGCCTGCACGCGCTCTCCCCGTTCCGTCGGGCGGGCTGTGCCGACAGGCAGGCCCATCTCGGCCGCCACGCTATCGAGCAGCTCGGGGCCTATGCGCTCCGCCACGAGCAGGTCGAGCGAGTCGGCCCGCCGGTCCATGCGCTCCAGGTTCTCGCCCGCGGGCTCGATCGGAATCAGGATGTGGCTCGCATGGAACCGATCGTCGGTCTTCGACTCCAGGCG
>JBHIEQ010000312.1:0-3628 GCA_046760725.1 Gemmatimonadales bacterium | reverse complement strand
GCGCCGGGCGTCTACGAGGTCGAGTTTGCGGACAACGAGGGACGTACCTACGCGTCGAGCGCTGTGCCGGAGGAGCAGCTCCTGTTACTGCGGCACGAACCGACGCCGTCACGTTGACCTCGTGGCTCGCCGCGCCGCCCCAGACGGCCCGCGCAAGCTCCCGGCGAGGTTCGGAACCTCCAGATCGTTCGCGAGCTGGAGAGCGCCATCGCCCTCGCCTGGAACAAGCCGGTGGACGGCGGCCGCCCGGCGGGCTACCGGGTGCAGCGGGCGCCTGCAGTGCCTCACGGCGACCCGCTGTTCCTCAGGACGTATCGCCGGCCGCGCGTGAGACCGGCACCGATTCGATCCGGTCGGGGGCCAGTCGACCCGCGGCGATCTCCTCCACCTGATGCAGCAGCTCGGCACCGTAATAGTGGTTACCGCAACGCTCGCACACGCCGATCGTCACCTGCTCGAGAATCACGAACCCGCGCGCGTGCTTGAACGCTTCGCGCTCGACCTTCTGCGGCCGAACGGTGCCCGCGCAGAACTCGCAGCGATAGCCGTACTTTGCGTTAGGCGTCATCGGGAGGCGTCATCCGGTACACGGTAATGATGAGCAGTCGGCCCGTGTCTGTAAATCGGCAGACCACGCCGACGGGTGTGTCCCGGTCGGCGGCCCAGCCCCGGAGTACATAGCGAACTCCCCGCGGATCATCGCGTTGGCGCTCATGAACGTGCCCCGTCAACACGGCGGCCTCGAGATCCCAAACTTCCAGGTTGTCATCCGCCATCTCGTCGAGGGCGTGAGCCGAGATGTCGTACGCCCCATCCGCAACAGCCGTTCGGATGCGTGCCAGGATACCGCGAGCCACAGCGGCGTGTCCTCGTAAAGGGTGGGTGCGAGTGCTGCCACCCTCCCAATCTGTGCCCCACGGCTCCAGGGCTATCACCAAATCATTGCGGGGCGTATCAGTTTCACGCTCCGCGCCGCGGACTACGACGCCCAGCGCACATCGGCAACCTTGCCTTCGAGTTTGCCGAGCTGCCAGTTGGACGAGCACCCTCCGTACGCACGATCCGATCCAGGTCGCGCTTTACAGCCCCCGATGTCGGTCGCTGGCGAAGTGCGCAATCTCAGAATCGTGCGCGAGCTGGAGAGCGCCATCCAGCTCAAGTGGAAGAAACCGGTGGACGGCGGCCGGCCGGCTGGCTACCACGTCCAGCGCGGCGCACCAGGCACGCGCTGGAAGGACGTGGCCACGGCGATGCACACGCGGATCGAGCTGGAGGATCAGGCGCGGGGCGTGGAGCTGGAGTATCGCGTGGTGGCGTTCAACAAGATGGGCAGCGGGGGGCCGAGCGGGACGGTGCGGGCGGTGTTGTGAGGGGGAGGGTTTGCGGTGGGGGGGCCTCCCTCGCTTAGGCTCCTCGACAGCCCCGCCCGACCACCCCTGGGAGCCACGCTGCGGGAGGCCCGCCCGCTCGGCTGCGTCACTCTGCTCATCGGCCGCAATATTTCGATGCTAATGGGACGTGGTTAGCATAGTTACCTTCGCCCCCGCCAACGACCTCGATGGAGCCGAGCATGCACTGGCCGCCGTGGTGGGACTGGCAATTGGAATTAACGGCGCACTTGGAGAGGCGGATGGAGGACCGTAGCTTTACGGAGACTGATCTACGCCGAATGTTGCAGAACGCACAGGACCTCCGGCCGGATGTTGTGGGCGGACGCTGGATCGTCCAGACTCGTTACGGCGCCGCGCGGTGGGAAGTGATTGTGGAGCCGGAGTCGATCCGCCAGAAGTTGGTTGTGGTGACCGCATATCCGGTCGCGAGGTGACGCCATGAACGACCGCTACCTGGAAGTCACGTTTCAGAAGGGGAAGCCGTTGGCGGCATATCTGTACTTGCCGCGTCCTGGTGGTGCGAAAAGTGCACGGACCGAGCGCGCTCCGGCGGGGCTCTTAGTCGACTATTCCTCGGACGGCCGCCCGATCGGGATTGAGATTACCGCGCCATCCCTTGCCACCGCGGAACAACTCAACGCATTGCTCGGGGAGCTAGGGCTGCCGCCCGTTGCATCGGAGGAACTTGCGCCGCTTCGGGCTGCCTGAGGCGTCCGCGCGGGGCAGGGAGTCGGCCAGCTCCGGTCTCGGGCGTCTGGCAGGCTCCAAAATACGAATTGATTCTGTCACGTTCGAGGAGCGGGTCGCGAGATTGGAAGGGCGAGTGGACGGTTTCAACGAGCGGTTCGACGCCATTGATCGGCGGTTCGAAGCAGTTGATCGGCGGTTCGAAGCGGTTGACAGGCGCTTCGAGTCTGTGGAACAGCGAATCGACGCGCTCGACGCTAAGGTCGACCGGTTCCGCGAGGAGTTGGGCGGGCGCGTCGAATCGCTCCGGGTGGACCTCGGAGCGCGAATCGCAGCGCTCGATTCGAAGTTCGATCAGAAACTCACCCGCTACTTCCTCTGGCTCGTGGGGATCCAGGTCGGGTGCTCTATAGTCTGCGCCTGCGCCCGCCCAACCACTTCGTGGTCCCAGGCGACGAGCTGGCCCGACATCCGTGCCGCCACTGCGACCTACAGCGCATCGCCGGCTCGAAGCAAGGGATCGGTTCCACGCTGACTGGGTGTCACTGGACAGCCGAGTATCGCGTGCTGGCGTTCAACCCTTTCCCCCTATCGTCGCAACGCCACAATCGCCAGTGTCGCCGCCGACACAATGATCTGTGAAATATCCGCAATCAATGCGGGCACGTCCGTTCTCTCCTCCGCCGGCACCACCGGCACCGTCACCACACTCCCCGGCCCCGGCTCGGGCGTCGAGCCAAAGAACAGGAACTTCCGCTTCACTCGCGCCGACCCGTTGGCGTAGCGGACACTGACCCGCCCCTCGTCCGCGTTCCGCGCGTAGCCGCCCGCATTGTCGACATAGTAATCCAGCCCGGCACCGGGACGGTAGAGCACCGTGGACGGCGAGGTGACCGCGCCCTCTACCGCGACTACCGGGTTGTACTCCGGCACGACCATGGAGTCGCCCGGCAGAAGCACCAAGTTGTCCTGGTGCCGCGGATTGTCGAGCACCTCCTCCAGATCGACGTTCACCAGGCTCCCACCACGATACAACCGGAAACCGCCCGGGAAAGCCGTCGGTGTCAGGCCGCCGGCACGCTCGATCACCTCGCGTAGCCGCTCGTCCTTGCGGCGCAGGGCGTACCGGCCCGGGAAACGGAACTCCCCGCTGAGCGCAACGTTCCGCGGAAGCTCGAAGTCCGGGATCCACCTTACGAACACCTGATCGTACGGCCTCAGCTCGAACTCGGCCGCTCGGTCGCTGCCCGGCAGTCTGCTGGATAGAGAGTCCGGATGTCCAAGGTAGAACCGCGCAGCCGAGCGCATCGCACCAGCTGCTACGTCGGTTGGCCGCGTATGGATTAATAAAGGTTCTTCACGGATTTCCGGGGAACGCCGCCCGAATCTTGAGAAAGAAGTAGGCGTCGTCTCGGAAGCCGTAGGCCATGCGCTTAATGACCTTGATCTTGTTGTGGATACCTTCGAGCACGCCGGTGTTGAGCGGATAATGACAGTGCGACAGGATACCCGGCGGCTTCGCCTTCAGTCGGCGCGCAAAGGCCACGAGG
>JBHIEQ010000311.1:0-3641 GCA_046760725.1 Gemmatimonadales bacterium | reverse complement strand
GCCAGGTCTGCGCCTGGCAAAGGGCACTCGTCCTACTATGGAAGGGCGTGCCACGGAGCATGGGACTCCCGGTGTCATCGGAGTTGCGGCGCCCTCGATGGGGTGGATCTCAAGCCACACCCGAGAGCCGGTCGGCCGAACAATACAGCGGCCACATGGGCGTTGGGAATGGCGCGTCGCAGCCGGCATCGCTCGCCTCACCGGCAACAACACACACCGCTGAGTCCCGCAGGACGCGGGCGGAGCGGCGGTCACGGCCGCGTGAGGAGCCTGGGATGTCGCCGTCGGGACGAGAGCAGCGTCGAGTCCGGCGCCTCCGTGAGCGCCCCGAAGGTGCTCGGCGCACGTTCGGTTCCGACTCACGCGGCTGCGATTCGCGCGCTAGATTCCCGCCGCGGTAGGCTCCATTCAGACACCATGTTTCCGGAGACGATAGGTGCCTTTCGACATGCGAACCATCCAGCGTGGCGCGCGACTGCGCCGCTCGCCGTACTTCGAGGCCACGCAGCGTTACGGCTGCTGGGGTTACACAGTGTACAACCACATGTTCCTGCCGATCGGATACGACGATCTCGAGGCGGAGTACTGGCGGCTGTTGAACGATGTGACAGTGTGGGACGTGAGTGTAGAGCGGCAGATCGAGATAGCGGGGCCGGACGGTTTCGAGTTCACCAACCTGCTGACACCGCGCGACCTCACGAAGTGCAAGATTGGGCAAGGCAAGTACGTGGTGATCACCGCCGAAGACGGGGGAATCGTCAACGATCCGGTGCTTCTGAGACTGGAAGAGGATCGGTTCTGGCTGGCTCTGGCGGACTCCGACGTGCTGCTGTGGGCACGGGGTGTAGCATATCGCTCCGGTATGAACGTCGAAATCCGCGAGCTGGACGTCGCGCCCATGCAGATCCAGGGTCCCAAGTCGAAGCGGGTCGTCCAGGCGCTGTTCGGCGACGCCGTGCTTGATCTCGAGTACTACTACTTCCTCGAGACAGAAGTGGACGGCATTCCGGTGATCGTGACGCGCACCGGATGGAGCGGCGAGGTCGGGTTCGAGATCTATCTTCTGGATCCCACGCGGGGCGAAGAGCTATGGGAACGGGTGATGGAGGCCGGCAAGCCTCACAACATCGCTCCCACCGGTCCCTCAGACATCCGCCGCATCGAGGCTGGGATTCTCAATTATGGGATAGACATGACGATCGAGAACAACCCGTTCGAGGTCGGACTGGACCGGCTCGTCGATCTCGATCAGGACGCCGACTTCGTGGGCCGTGCGGCTCTCGCCGAGATCAAGGCGGCCGGCGTGAGACGACGGCTGGTCGGGGTAGAGTTGGAGGGCGACCCGCTCGACCTCAACATGAGTCGCTGGCCCGTACGCGCGAACGATGAGGCGATCGGTTTCGTGACTTCGGCGGTTTACTCACCGCGGCTCGAGAGGAACATCGGGTACGCGATGGTGCCGGTGGAGTATGCCGAGTTGGGCACGGTTCTCTCGGCCGACGTGCCCGAGGGCGGGCGGACGGCCACCGTAGTGGAGAAACCGTTCGTAGACCCGCTGAAGAAAGTGCCGAAGTCGTAGCATGGCAAGCCGCGCCCTTGATTGTGTCATGTTTTGTGGTCCTCGTATCAGCGAGTCGCGGTACCTGTGCGTATTCGAGGTGATGCGTCATCGATTCCGCGCCGGTTCCTTCTTTCTGCTCGTCGCCGCTCCCGCGGTTGTGCGCGCCCAGGCGGTCGGTCCCGGGCGGGTTGGCTCTTCCGGGGAGGAGCGGGCCGCCCCGGCGGCGGCCATCGCGCAGGCTGCGCGTCGAGAAGGCCGCGTTGCGATCGATGGGCGGGTCGAGGAGCCCTCGTGGGAGCGTGCCCTACCGGTTCGCCTCGCGGTGCAGGGTGAGCCTGTCGAGGGAGCTCCGGCCGAGTATCCCACCGAGGCCCGTGTCCTGTACGACGACGAGGCCATCTACGTCTCCGCGATCATGCACGATCCGGAGGCACGCGGGATCGCTGACCAGCTCGTAAGGCGGGACGACCGCGGGCAATACGACTACTTCGAGTTCTCGCTGGACCCCAACAACGACCGGCGCACGGGATACCGTTTCAGGGTCAGCGCCGCCGGTGTGCAACGCGACGTGTACCTGTACGACGACGTGAGGGAAGACGAGAACTGGGACGCCGTGTGGGAATCAGCGGTTCAGCGTGGTGGCGATAGCTGGAGCGTCGAGCTTCGCATTCCGCTGTCGCAGATTCGGTACGACGCTTCCGACGACGTGCAGTCGTGGGGCGTGAATTTCTCCCGTCGCCGGCTCGCGAACAACGAGGTCACTTACCTGGCGCTCGAGTCGCGCGTCCGTCACGGCAAGGTCAGCGCCTTCGGGAAGCTCGAGGGACTCCGGCTTCCGCGGCATTCACGTCGGATCGAAGCGCGGCCCTATGCGCTTTCCAGCGTTCACACCGCGCCCGCCGAATCCGGCGACCCGTTCTTTGACGGCTCGCAGACGACCGCGCGCGGCGGCTTGGATCTGCGCTACGGACTCGGCGCCGCGTTCACGCTGGATATGACCCTGAATCCGGACTTCGGCCAGGTGGAGGTCGATCCCGCGGTCATCAACCTCACCGCGTTCGAGACGTTCTTCCCGGACAAGCGGCCGTTCTTCGTGGAGGACGCCCAGGTGTTCGATTTCACGCTCTCAGGCCGCACCAATCGTTTGTTCTACAGTCGTAGGATCGGTCGCGAGCCCCACGGGTCGGCCCCGTCGGGCTCGGATTTCTCGGACGTTCCGACGCAGACAACGATTCTGGGCGCGGCCAAGGTTACGGGACGCACTTCAGGCGGCCTGTCGATCGGCGCGCTGGCTGCGCTGACGGCGAACGAGACGGGTCGGATCTACGACGAGACTTCGGCGGAGTTCCGGACCTTCAGCGTAGAGCCACGCAGCCAATACGGCACTTTCCGGTTGAAGCAGGACTTCCGGGGAGGCGCATCACAGATCGGCGCAATCGCCACCGCGATGCGGCGCGACCTACCGGCGGATGGCAGCTTCGACTATCTGACGTCGGGCGCGTACAGTGTGGGACTCGATTTCGAACACAGCTGGGGCGGTACCCGCTCACGGGACTGGGCGCTGTGGGGTTTCTGGGCGGGCAGTCTTGTCAGGGGGAGCCCGACGGCGCTCACGCGCATCCAGCGTGCCGGCAACCACTACTTCCAGCGGCCCGACGCCACTCGCTTCTCGGTGGATTCGACCGCGACATCGCTCAGTGGCATGGAGTGGCGCCTGCAGTTCGAGCGCCGCAGCGCTAAGCACTGGACCGCGGCCGTGTGGCTCGCCGAGGTCACCTCCGGGTTCGAGATCAACGATCTGGGATTCAGCAACGCCGGAGAGCGGCTGGACGGAGGCGCTCGAATAGGCTATCAGGAGATCACCCCGGGCAGAATCTTCCGAAGCTATCGGCTGAGTCTATGGACGTTCCACAACGTGCGGCACGAGGCGCTGGACGATATGTGGTCTTGGCGCTCGTGGACCCGGGCGCACAAGCGAGGCGCTTTCTTTTTCAGCACGAAAGTTCAGTTCCTCAACAACAGGGGTCTCAATTTCGACAAGTTCTACTCGCCGCCCACGATGAGCGACGTTGCGACGCGC
>JBHIEQ010000310.1:0-3648 GCA_046760725.1 Gemmatimonadales bacterium | reverse complement strand
CCCCGGTATCTTCCCGCTCGAATGGGTTTCCTGAAACGCCTCTTCGGACGCCGCACCAGACGGGATCTCAGGCCGCAGCGGCTGGATTATCTCAACGAGGCGTTGGCTCTCGAGCGCCAGGGAGACTACGACGCGGCCCTGACCTCTTACCGACTCGCCCTCAGGGATCATCCCGGTGATCCGCGCGTGCTCCAGAACATGGCCATCGCGTTCACCAAGACCCACCGTCACGACGAAGCCATCCGTCATTACCGCCGGGCGCTCGAGTTCGATGGAGATCTGGCGGGTGCTCACTACGGGCTGGCGTTCCTCTTGATCAAGCGCGGTGAGCGAGAGGCGGCCATGCAGCACCTGCGGCATTTCCTGGAGCGTCCCCCGCGCGGTCCGGACGCGCAGAAATGGGTACAGCACGCTCGGGAGACACTGGAGCAGATCGAGCGGCAGGAAACGTCCTGAGACGCCTGATCCCGATCGCGGCCCTGAGCCTCGCCTGTGGCAGTGTGCTGGGAGACCTCGATCGCGTGGTCGCGATCGAGATCCCGGGGCCGCCCACGCGCCGGGTGGAGGAGGGAGATACGCTGCGACTCACGGCTCGAGCGTTGAGCGCCGCGGGAGAGGAGGTTCCCGGCGCCGTGATCGTGTGGGAGCTGTTGGACGCCGACACGGGGCAGATAGGGTTCCAGCTCGATTCGCTCACCGGGCTCATCACAGCGGAGTTTCCCGGTAGTGGCCGGGTGCGCGCGAGGGTGGATGAGCTGAGGTCGGGTGAGCTGGTCGTGGTGGTGGCGCCCGCGCCCGACAGTGTAGCCGCGGTTTCTGCGACCCGCCTGACCGTGGGCGCGGGTGTTTCGGAGTCGAGCGCTCTCACTGTGGAGGTGCTCGATCTGACCACGAGCCCCGGGGAGGCGCTCGCCATCGAGGGGACCGCGGTGCATTTTGAGTTGATCGATCCGTCGCCCGCGAGTGCGGTGGCGGGGGGGATTGTTGTGGCGCTCCCTGACAGCCAGCCCGGGATGGACCCCCATCGAGCCACGGGCGTGACGGGATCCGACGGGCGCGCAAGCGCGGTCGTCAGGCGCAGCGGCTCGGCGCAGCCCGACAGCGCCATTGTGGAGACCAGTGTGACCACGGCGAGGGGAATCGCGGTAGGCGGTTCGCCGCTCTACTTCGTCGTGATTATCGAGAATCCCTAGCGACGGCCGGCTAAAGCGGCCGGCTGGAGGTATTCCCGTGCAAGTGCCGCAGACTCTGACTCAGCTCTACTTCGACGCGGTGGACCGCTTCAGCAGCAAGCGCGCCGCGCTCCGGTATCGCACTGCCACCTCGTGGCACGACATCACGCACCAAGAGCTGGCCCGTCACGTGCAGCACGCAGCGCTGGGCCTGTTCGATCTCGGAGTGCGGCCGGGAGATCGCGTCGCGATTCTCTCCGAGAACAGGCCCGAGTGGGCCGTCGCCGACTATGCCTGTCTCACGGCTCGCTGCGCCGACGTGCCGGTGTATCCGACGCTCCCGGCAGAGCAGATCGCGTACCTGCTGCGCGATTCCACGGCACGCGCGATCTTCGTGGAGAACGCGGCTCAGTACGAGAAGGTCGCCGCCGTCCGGAACGATTTGCCGGAGTTGGAGCAGGTCATAGTCTTCGAGGGTGACGTGAAGGGTTCGGGTGTCCTGCCATTGAGCGAGCTCAGCCAGCGCGGCCGGGCGGCCGAGCCCAAGTACCCCGACTACCGGCGGGACGCCCTGTCGGTGAGGCCCGACGATCTGGCGACTCTCATATACACCTCGGGCACCACCGGGCCGCCCAAGGGCGTCATGCTCACGCATCGGAACTTTGTGTCGAACATCCTTGCGGCTCTCAAGGTGCTGAGTATCGGCCCGGACGATTCGTGTCTCTCGGTTTTGCCGCTGTCACACAGCTTCGAGAGAATGGCGGGGCATTACACGATGTTCCATGCAGGAGTCACCATCAACTACGCCGAGAGCATCGAGAGCTTGGCCGCGAACATGCTCGAGGTGCGGCCGACGGTCGTTCTGTCGGTGCCCCGGCTGTTCGAGAAGATCTACGCGCGGGTACTCGAGAACGCGATGGCGGGTAGCGTCCTCAAGCGACGCATCTTCACGTGGGCTCGTGCCACGGGAGAGCGGTGGGCCGACCTCTCACTGGCACACGAGCCGATTCCCGCCGGATTGGCTTTCAAGCGCAGGATTGCAGACAAGTTGGTGTTCTCGAAGCTGCGGGCTCGAACGGGAGGCCGAATACGGTTCTTCGTTTCCGGGGCCGCGCCGCTCAATCCTGAGATCGCGAAGTTCTTCTTCGCCGCGGGCTTGCCGGTGCTCGAGGGATACGGACTGACGGAGACGGCTCCCGTGATAGCCGTCAACTCGTACGAGGAACCGCGGCTCGGTTCCGTCGGCCGCGCGATCCCGGGTGTCGAAGTCAAGATCGCGCACGACGGAGAGATCCTGGCGCGCGGACCGAACGTCATGCAGGGGTACTACAACAAGCCGGAGGCAACGGCGGAGGCGATCGACAGCGAGGGGTGGCTGCACACCGGTGACATCGGGGAGCTGGACGGTGACGGGTTTCTGAAGATCACCGATCGCAAGAAGGACCTCATAGTCACGGCCGGCGGAAAGAACATCGCCCCCCAGCCGATCGAGAACCTCGTCAAGACAAACCCGTTCGTGCTCAACTGCGTGATGCTGGGCGACAAGCGGAAGTTTCCGGTCATGCTCGTGGTCCCAGAGGTAGCGGCGCTCGAGAAATGGGCCGAGGAGCGGAACCTCCCGGTGGGCGACAGGGCCGCCTTCATCGCGCAACCTGACGTGCAGGCGAAAATGGAGCGGGAGGTGATGGGAAGCCTGCGTGCGCTGGCCAGCTTCGAGATGCCGAAGAAGATCGCCTTGCTGGAGAACGACTTCACTATCGAGAGCGGCGAACTGACACCCACGCTCAAAGTGAAACGCAGAGTCGTCGAGGAACGCTACCGAAGCGAGATCGAGGCGCTCTACGCCGAGGAGTGACTGCGTAGGAGTGAGGCGTACCTGCGGTCACTCCCGCTCTCCGACCCATAGGTCGCTTCTCGACACCAGCCGCTGAACGCCCGGGATGGCGGCTTTCTCGGTCAGCGCGATGAGTCTGAGTTTCCTGAGGAGGACGCGCGCACTCTCCTTCAGCCAGGAGTCCGTGCAGTGCTCCTCCCCCACCACGACACCTCGGGCCATGCCGGTCCTGAGGGGCAGTCGAGCCGGTGAACGAAGAAGGCTCAGCCGCGATCCCGCCCCTATGCCTGGAGGTGCGTTCACGCCCACCAGATGGACGCCCGACAGTCTCTGTGCGAGAGATTCGGCGAACCGAGCCGCCGACCCCAGCAAGACCACGTAGCCTCCGGGGGTCGTAAGGCCGAGGAGCGCGTGGAGCGTGTCCGCGTCGGGGGAGGCCGACGCGTCTCCAGGTTCCGGCAGTCCCGCCCCCCAGGGGTCCGGGCCGAAGGTGACAACGCCGTCCACCACGGGGTACTCGCGCTCGCAGGTCGGACAACCCACCACGCCGCGGCGGACGTCGCGTCCCACGGTCTCCTCCGGCACGATCACGCAGTGGCTCTCCGAGCCATGAGGTTCCGGGCAGAGGAGAGATTCGGTGAG
>JBHIEQ010000309.1:0-3661 GCA_046760725.1 Gemmatimonadales bacterium | reverse complement strand
GGCCGCCCAAGAAGAGGCGGGTGTAGCGGTGGGGCGTTACGTCGGGCCCGCGTGCAAGCTGTGCCGTCGCGAGGGCACGAAGCTGTTTCTCAAGGGGACGCGGTGTCTCACCGAGAAGTGCGCCGTGGAGCGCCGCGCGTATGCGCCGGGCCAGCACGGTCAGAGTATGGGTCGCCGCCGCAAGGTGTCCGAGTATGCGAGGCAGCTTCGCGAGAAGCAGAAGGTCAAGCGGATGTACGGCCTCACGGAGAGGCAGTTCCGTAACACGTTCGAACGGGTGCGCAAGGTTCCGGGTGTGACGGGTGAGAACTTGCTGGTCGCCCTGGAATCGCGCCTCGACAACATCGTGTACAGGATGGGTTTCGCGGCCAGCCGTCGTCAAGCGCGGCAGCTCGTGCGGCACCGGCACGTCGAGGTGAACGGGCGGGCCGTGGACATCCCGTCCTACGCGGTCCGGCCGGGAGACGAGGTGCGCGTGCGCGAGGCGAGCCGCGAGCTCACCATGGTGCGCGCGTCGCTGGAGGCGCTCTCTCGGGGGGCGCCGCTTCAGTGGATCAGGGTGGACGCGGAGAAGGCCACAGGAAAGGTTACCGAGCTGCCGACGCGAGAGGCGATTCCGGTCGCGGCGCAGGAGCAGCTAATCGTCGAGCTCTATTCCAAGTAGATATGCCAATTGATTCGACAGGACTAGTCCGACCGCACGTGGTCGCGATGACCAAGCGGGAGGACAACCCGTACGCCGCCGAGTTCCGGCTTCAGCCGTTGGAGCGGGGCTACGGTTACACTCTGGGGAACGCCCTCAGACGGATGCTGCTCTCGTCGCTCCGGGGTGCTGCGGTCTGGGCGTTCCGACTCGAGGGCGTGGTCCACGAGCACCAGACTGTCCCCGGTGTCGTGGAGGACATTCATCAGATCATTCAGCGGCTCAAGGCGTTGACCTTGGTGATGCCCGACGATGTCGACAAAGCCAAGTTGGAGCTCAGGGCATCCAAGGCCGGTCCAGTGCGGGCGAAGAACATCCTTCCCAACGCCAACGTGAAGATCGTGTACCCCGAACACGTGCTGTTCACGCTCCAAGAGGATCGCGACATCAGCGGCGAGCTGTATGTCAGAAAGGGCCGCGGGTACGCGGAGGCGGCGCAGCATCCGCGCGAGAAGGGGCTCCCGGTGGATTTGGTGGCAATCGATGCGGTCTACAACCCGGTGAGGCGCGCCAACTTCACAGTGCAGGAGACGCGGGTCGGACAGCGCACCGATTTCGACAGCCTGAGTCTCTCGGTCGAGACCAATGGTGCGATCTCTCCCGAGGACGCGGTGACCTATGCCGCGGCGTTGCTCCAGGATCACTTCAAGTATTTCCTGGACTTCGGCCGCGTGCCGGAGCTGACGCGCGAGGGCGAGCCGGAGGAGACGCAGGATGATGCGGCCATGCGGGATCTCTTGCAGAAGCCGATCGACGACTGCGGCCTGTCGGTGCGCTCGATAAACTCGCTCAAGAACTCCGGGATCACCATTCTCGCCGATCTCGTCAAGTACACGCAGGAGGATCTCCTCAAGGTCAAGAACGTGGGTGACAAGGCGGTGCAGGAGATCGCCGAGATGCTGGAGCGCGAGGGGTTGAGCTTCGGGATGGAGGTTGATCTCAAGGAGAGCGAGCTGGTCCCGACCGGCGAGGGGGCGCCGGGGGCGCCGGGGGTGCCGGGCCCTGCGGGTGCGGCTCCCACGCCGGATCAGTCCGAGACGGAAGGCGAGGCCCCGCGGGAGTAGCGCATGCGTCACCGCAAGAAGGGTCGCCGGCTCAGTCGGACCTCGGCTCACAGGAAGGCGCTGCTTCGCAACATGGCGACGTCGCTCTTCCTGCACGAGCGGATCGACACCACGGTAGCCAAGGCCAAGGAGTTGCGGCCGTTTGCCGAGCGGCTGATAACCCTGGCGCGACGCGGCGACCTGCATGCGCGGCGTCAGGTCGAGCGGTACATCAAGGATCGTTCGGTGAGCGGCAGACTGTTCCAGGAGCTGGGTCCTCGGTTCGCGAGTCGGCCCGGTGGCTACACCCGTATCGTGAAGCTGGGCCACCGTCCGGGGGATGGGGCGGAACTGGCCCGGATTGAGCTTCTCTCCGAGTGAGGCCCGCTTCGCTGGGTGGACAA
The DNA here is from genome assembly GCA_046760725.1 of Gemmatimonadales bacterium. Lineage (GTDB taxonomy): Bacteria > Gemmatimonadota > Gemmatimonadetes > Gemmatimonadales > GWC2-71-9 > JBHIEQ01. The sequence goes on along the minus strand of JBHIEQ010000309.1, from coordinate 1,511 downwards.
AGAGAAGGGGACCTCAGGGTCCCCATTTTTGTAGCGGGTGACGGAGCTTTCTCAGGGAACCAGGGCCGCGCCCCGGGATGGTGCCTTTACGACTCTATTGGACCTGATGCACTGCGTGCACACGCGGATGCGGCGCACCTCACCGTTCACGACCGCCCTCACCCGCTGCAAATTGGGATACCAGCGGCGGCGCGTCTTGTTGTTGGCGTGGCTCACGTTATGACCGGTGCGCGGTCTCTTGCCACAGATTTCACAGACTCGGGCCATGTCGATCTCACGAGCGGTTCGAGCGGCCGGAAGTCTAGCCAGGGACAAGCAGGATGACAAGTTCACACACACTTCGTTCCGAGAGATGAGTCAATGGCGGTCGCACTGATAACGGGAATCACGGGGCAGGACGGCTCGTATCTGGCGGAGCACCTGCTGGAGCAGGGATACGAGGTCGTGGGGGTCGTGCGGCGCACCTCCCACGATTCGTATGAGCGGATCGGTCACCTGATCGATCGGGTGGAGATCCTCCCCGCCGACCTGCTAGATCAGCACTCGCTGACAAGTGTCATCGGCGAGGTGAAGCCCGACGAGGTTTACAACCTGGCGGCCCAGAGCTTCGTCCCCACGAGCTGGAGCCAGCCCGTGCTCACAGGCGAGTTCACGGCCTTGGGCGTGACGCGTATTCTCGAGGCCATCAGGCTCGTCCATCCGGCCGCGAAGTTCTATCAGGCGAGTTCCTCGGAGATGTTCGGCAAGGCGGTGGAGACGCCGCAGACCGAAGCGACGCCGTTCTATCCGAGATCTCCCTACGGTGTGGCGAAGGTTTACGGTCACTGGATCACGGTGAACTACCGGGAGTCCTACGGGCTCTTCGCCGTCAGCGGGATTCTGTTCAACCACGAATCACCCCGGCGAGGACTCGAGTTCGTCACCCGCAAGGTGTCGGACGGAGTGGCCAGGATCAAGCTCGGCATATCGACGGAGTTGCGACTCGGCAATCTGGACGCGCAACGGGATTGGGGCTTCGCCGGTGACTACGTCGATGCCATGTGGCGAATGCTCCAGCAAGAGCAACCGGGCGACTACGTGGTCGGGACGGGTGTCGCACGCTCGGTGAGAGAGCTCGTCGAGGTCGCCTTCAGGCACGTAAACCTCGACTGGCAGGAATATGTGAAGGTCGACGAGCGATTCATCCGACCCGCTGAGGTGGAGGTGCTTCAGGCCGACGCGAGCAAGGCCAAGCGGGTCCTGGGGTGGGAGCCCGAGGTATCGTTCACTGAGCTGGTCGCTATGATGGTAGATGCCGATCTGGAGCGCTTGCGAGCGGAGCGGTGAGAGTACTGGTAACAGGGGCCGACGGTTTCGTCGGGTCCCACCTCGTGCCGATGCTTGGAGAGAGAGGTCACGAGGTGGTGGCGGCGGTGCGGCCCGGGTTCGAGCGGCGGGAAGGCATGGAGCGACTCCGGGGCCTCGGTCGGCTGGCGCTCGAGCTGGAAGATGCCGACTCAGTGAGGGCAGCC
>JBHIEQ010000308.1:0-3661 GCA_046760725.1 Gemmatimonadales bacterium | reverse complement strand
GGTGGCATCGAGATCATCTCCCGCTCGGACGCCCCCGCAGGATCGGGACTGGGTGCCTCGGGGGCGCTGGACGTGGCGCTGGTGGCCGGGCTTGCGCGACTCAGGGAGGAGACCTACACGCCCGAGGAGCTAGCCGAGCTCGGATACCACGTGGAGGCCAACGAGCTGAGTCTGCTCGGAGGGCGGCAGGATCAGTATGCCGCGGCGCTGGGTGGGTTTCACTTTCTAAGTTTTGGTGAGGAAGGTGTCGGTGTTCGGCGACTCGCGCTGTCGCAGCAAGCCGTGCATGACCTGGAGCGGCACACCGTACTGGCATACACCGGCCGGTCGCACTTCTCCTCCGACACGCACGCGCGCGTGTGGGAACGGTATCGGCGGGGCGAAACCGACGTGTGTACGGCGCTCGATACGCTGCGGGATCTCTGCGGGAACTGTGCGGAGGCGCTCGAGGGTGGGGATTGGCGACGTCTCGCCGAGCTCGTGAGCCGCAACTGGAGGGAACAACAGAAGCTGGATGGCACGATAACCACGCCGCGCATTCGAGAGATGGAGAGTGCGGCGCGCGAGGCGGGGGCCTGGGGGCTCAAGGCGACGGGTGCGGGCGCGGGCGGCTGCATGGTGGCCATCGGTCCGCCCGACGCGGCGAATGCGATCAGGGAGGTATTCGAGCGGCTGGGCGCACAGGTGCTCGACTTCACCTTCAGCGTGGTCGGTGTACAGGTGATCGAGTCGGAGGTCGATGCACCGCCTGGCTGAGACGCTCGTGGCGCGGCGCGCGGAGCTGGAACGCATCGCTCTGCTTCAGGACCTGGCGGCACATCTCCGACGTAACCTAGAGCCGTTGCTGCGCCGGAAGCTCTACCTGCCCGACCAGAAGCCCTTGCTCTCTCGGGACGGCGGCACGTGTCCCTCCGACGGCGCACGGTTGACCTTCGATCCATTCAGCCCGGAGGTCCATCGCTGCGCACGCTGCGGCGGGGAGTTCACGGGAGAGCGCCACCACCTCGCGTGGATCTGGCGCTATCACCTGTGGCTGTCGGAGCGCGCGGTGCATCTGGCCCTGCTCCATGGCCTGATTCGAGACGAGGCGTACGCCCGTCTGGCGAGAGAGATCATCGCCGGTTACGCCGGGCTCTACTCGCGCCTTCCGAACTCCGACAACGTCTTGGGGCCCAGTCGTCTGTTTTTCTCGACATATCTGGAGTCGATCTGGCTCGTTCAGACCGTTCTTGCCGCACGGTTGCTCGCGGAGGGCGGCGCATCCGATGGTTGGCGTGAGTCGTTCTCGCGGATGGTGGGCGAGTCGATCGACCTGATATCCAGCTTCGACGAAGCGTGGTCCAACCGTCAGGTGTGGAACAACGCGGCACTACTCGCAGCCGCCGATTGGCTGGACGACGGGTCGCTGAGAGATTCCGCACTGGAAGCACCGCACGGGATCGGGGCGCAGCTTCGCAGGTGCGTGACTAGCGAGGGACTGTGGTTCGAGGGGGAGAATTATCATTTCTTCGCGCTGCGCGGCTTGCTGCTGGCGGCCGAGCTCGCGAGCGCCGCGGGCTGTGATCTCTACGGCGACGAGAATACGGGGACCGTGCTGCGAGCGATGTACGTGGCTCCACTCGATACCGTGCTGCCCGATCTCTCGCTTCCCGCGAGGGCCGACGCTCCCTATGGGACGTCGATCCGGCAGCCGGCACTCGCGGAGTTATGGGAGGTCGGATGGGCTCGCACCGGTGATCCACGCATTGAGGAGCTGCTCGCAGATCTCTACGCGAGGGACGGGCCGGCACCCGGCCCGAGGATCGGGGAGATAGTTGAGCAACAGGAGCGTGCTGCGCCGGTCAAGCTGAGTCGGGGGCGCCTGGGCTGGAAGGCGCTGCTGTGGATGCGCTGCGATACTCCGGTGGCACCGGTCGTGAGGCGGAAGCGACCCCGGGCCCGGCTCATGGCCTCGTCGGGCATCGTGGTGCTGAGGAACGAGCGCGGCGCTCACGCGAGTATCGAGTGCGGCGGTGCTCCGGGTGGCCACGGGCATCCTGACCTCCTGCATCTCTCGCTCTATTGGGGCGCGCCTGTGCTCCTCGATTTTGGCACGGGCTCCTACGTTTCGCCTTCGCTCAGATGGTATCGCTCGACGCTGGCGCACAATGCTCCCTGTGCGCCCGGCGCCGGACAGCTTGCGCGACACGGCTCCTGCCGGGCGCTCGATGAGAAGGGAGACTGGTCGTGGTGCCGCGCTGCGGCGAGAGACGTGTTCGGGTCCGGAACCAGCGCGACGCGCACGCTGGTGCTGGGGCCGCGTTACCTCGTCGATGTCGTGGAGCTGGACGTTCCCGAGTCGATGGTCGTCGATCTGCCGATTCATCCGCTCGACGAAGTGGGGACCACAGCCGGGGCTGGGGCGACTGCAGCCGCTCAAACGTTGCTGCCGCCGGACGTCATGCCGCTGGGACATGAGCACGGCTACGACGCGGTGCGTGACGTTCGAATCGTCGAAGCGTCCGCTCTCAAGACGGCCCCCGTGCGACTTGTACCGAGGGAGGGTGAGACGCTCTACGTAGCGCGAGCCCCCGGCCCGCCCGACCGCTGGTATGCCGAAGGATCGCCCCTCGCGTTCCTGGTGCGCCGGGCGCAGGGGGGCGGGACATGGTTCCAGCTGTACGACCCGAAGGCGCATGTATCGGCGGTCCGCCTGGAGGGGAGGGACGTAGTCGTGCGCCTCGCGGGCGGAGGCGAGGAACGGCTCACGGTCGGCCGCACTTCGGCCCGCATAGTGGATGCGAAGGGACGTACTCATCGGCTGAGTGGCGGGCGGCCGCAGCGGCGTGAACCGACGCAGGGGACACCGCCGCCCGTGGTTCTGCGCTGTCCCGTGCTGAAAGAATTGCCCGGCGTGAGCGACTGGCAGGACACCGTTCCCAGATGGGCAGTGATCGAGCTGGACGGGCGGCACTATCGCCGGTCCGAGCGAGGCTACGGCGAGCGGGGGCCGTTCTTAGCTAGGGTGGCGGTGTCCGTGGTGGATGAGCGCGTGGTGTTCGCGGTCGATGTAGAGAAGACCGATCTTTGTTTCCGAGCGGTCGACGCGGCGGATCCGGCTCTGGACAACGAGACGCCGGACGTCAATTCTGACGGCGTGGAGTGTTTCTTCGGGGTGCGCCGATGGGAGGGCTACCTGGTCGTTCCGGTACCCGGCAAGCGAGAGGCAAGGGTATCGGGCGCAGTGGGCTCGGCGGCCGATCCAAAGAGAGTCGCCGCCCAGTGGTGTGAGACATCACGCGGCTACCGAATGCTGGTGACGATCGAGGCGGGAAGGACGTTCGTGAAGGGGGATCGGTTCAGGGCCAACCTGGTGGTGAACGAGATGTATCCGGAACGCGTTCGCCGTGCGGGCCAGCTCGTCTTGAGCGGCGACGCCGGGTGGGTTTACCTGCGCGGTGACAGGGAATCGGCGGAACTCGCTCCAGTGATGGAGGTTGTGTGAGTATCGCGGTCGTGCTCCAGAGGCCACAGAACCTGGTCAACGTAGCCCGTGTCGTGCGCGCGATGCAGAACTTCGGCCTCAGAGACCTGCGTTTGGTGGCGCCCGAAGAATACGACCCGCATCGCATTCAGGGCATCGCCCACAAGTCGGGTGACCTGTTACGCCGCGTGCGGCTCT
>JBHIEQ010000307.1:0-3677 GCA_046760725.1 Gemmatimonadales bacterium | reverse complement strand
CCCCCCTGGTGATCCCTCGCCCGTGTTTGCCTTGGGGAGCGAGCCAGATACACCAGCAGCGCCAGGTTCTTGCGCCAGAAGAGCTCCGGCGGAGCCGAACGACCCTCGATCGTGATTTCGATCGGGCCGAGCGCGCGGCAAGTGATCATCGGTTGCAGTGGCCCTCGATCAGTCGAGAGGGCTCTGTCCCGAGCTCCGGAATCGCGCCTCCGCCGGCACGCTGCACGATAGCCGCCAGACGCCTCAGTAGCGTGCACGCTGTAGCCCTCATTCCCGTCCGCATCGCGAGATCCGCCCGCCTGCGCAGGGCGTACGCCTGTAACGCCCAGTCGATCTCCGCGGCTTGCGCATCGCCGCTCGGATACCCCCCTCCCCACTCGGAGTGCTCGTGCCACCTGAGAGACGAGTCCGCGGCCTCGAGCCTCCCCTCCGTCTCGAGCCAAGAGGCTCTGAGCATGTGCAGTGCCGCCCGCGCAAACGGATCACCGAATCGTGCCAGCGAATCGTAGGGAAGGAGCGCTCGCGAAATACGTTCTGCATGCACTGCTTCTCCTTCTTCGGCACGACTCGCTGCTCGCAACACGAGGCCGAGGCGGGCGCCCACTGTGTCCGGCGAGGACCCTTCCAAGGCGAGGCGCCAGCGTTTTGCCGCAGCCGAATCGCCGCGCACCGCGGCATCGAGTCCGAGCATCCAAGCGGCACGATGGCCCACTCGCGGATCCCGATAGAGCGCCTTCAACCTGGCGCGTCCCGCCTCGACTTCCTCATCCGGCATTCCGGGGAGGTTCAGAGCTGCAAAGAACACCCTCCATTCAGCCGCTTCCAGATCCGCGGTGATGCGCTCGGAGAGGTGAACCGCGCTGTCGAAGTGCGCGAGGGATGGCCGAATCTGGCCTACGGCTATGAGCCCCAGGGCTTGCGCTTCGTGAAGGTCGGCCCGTGCCGTGCGCTCAAGCGCCAGTGTGCTGTCCATCACGCGCGCCAGTTCGATCTGTGTCATGGGAAGACCGAACATGGGTGCGAGCCGGAACGCCCGCATCAGGTCCTCAGCCAATTCCGGCCGTGTCAGGAGCCGAGCCCGGCTCTCCCGCGCGGTCTCAGGGTGGAACCGTTCACCGATCGCAAGTCCGAGCAATGCTGGCTGGTCGAGATCCAACTCACCGGGGTGGGATGCCCTCACGTAACGCTCGTAGCTGTCGGTGGCCTCAGCTTCCCTCCCAAGCCGTATGTATGTCCAAACGAGGTGACCTAGTGCCGGCCCGAAGTTCGAGTCTCCTGCGACGGCCCGTTCCAGACGTTCGGCCACCGTCTCAAGCGTCACTCCCACGAACGGGCCCCGATCCTGGCTCTCTGCCGCGAACAGAAACCGTGCGTACGCGTGACGGGGATATCGGGCCACCGCCTCCTCGTACAGCTCGAGCCTTCGCTCCAGACTAGGAACGAGCTGCGCCTCGATGAGCAGCCGTTCCAGCTCCGGGAACTCCGTCTCCTGTTCCGCCAGCAGTTCCGCGAAGTCCACGCCCGGTGCAGGCTCTCCCGTGGCGGTCCAGCGCCAGGCGTTGGCGAACCACCATGTCGCCAGCCCAAAGCCGGGCGCAAGAGTGCGAGCCTCGTCGAGGAGCCGAGTAGCTGTGATGAACTCGCCCCGTCCGAAACGACGGAGCCCCTCCAGGTACGCGTTCAGGGCCGGGTGACTCAAGCCCGCCAGTGCGGGACTGCCGCGGTACTCGGACTCGCGCGCGGGATCGACCTGGCGCGCGATCATGAGCCCGACGAGGTAACCCACCTCCTGCACGGTTCCCGACACTCGCTCTCTTCCCGCGAACGTCTCCCTCCCATCCCGATCCACCAGGTTGACAGTCACCAGCGTGTCCCTCCCCTCAACGGCCACGCTTCCTGTCACGAGGAAACGGGCTCGCACCGCTCTCACGCTCCAGCGGTCAACCGTATCCGCCCTCCCTCGCTCATTCCACCACCTCTCAACCTCGCGCGCCCCTCTCACGCTCACGAACCGGTCGAGGTTCATACGTGCGAGATCGGTGATGTTTAGCGCGTGAGACGGCTCGATGCCTCCACTTACGGCGAACGGCGCTATCGCGACATCGACCAGCTCCGGGCGCGGACGGGTGATCCAGCCGAATGAAAGACCCGTGAGCAGCGCCGCAGCACCGAACGCCCCGGCCAGCGTTTGATACCGCCGGGCCCGCGTGCGCCACAGCCTGCGCCGGAACACTGTTGCATCGGGCCATCGGTCCGGCGGATTCCAAGACAGCGCCCGTTTCAACACCGGCACGATCAAACGCGGAACTCCAGACCAGTCGGCGCGCTCATCCGGCAGGCGCGACTCCCAGCGCCGGCCGGTATAGGCCTCAAAGAGAACCATCGCGGCCGCGTAGAGATCGGACTGGGAACTCACTTCCCAACCGAACATCTGCTCCGGCGGCATGTAGCCGGGCGTGCCGACCATGCCAGCGGCATCCGGTGTCGATCGCACAGGGGATGCCGAGGAGCGTGCAATGCCGAAATCCGAGAGCAACACCCGACCTTCCTGGAGGAAGATGTTGCTCGGTTTCACGTCACGGTGCACGACTCCCAGCGCGTGGACCGCCTCCAACGCGGCGAGCAAGTCGCGTCCCACCTTGAGCGCCTCACGCTGCGCGAGCGGACCATGACGCAACCGATCGGCAAGCGTCTCTCCCTCCAGAAAGTCCATCACGTAGTAGGAGAAGCCGGCCGTCTCGCCGGCGCGGTGTACCGGGACCACGTTGGGGTGACTGAGATTGGCGAGGATGCGTGCTTCTTGAAGAAACCGCTCCGCTGCATGCGCTGTGACGAGTTCCGGCCGGATGATCTTGATGGCGACCTTTCGGTCGAGCGCGGCCTCGTGCGCCAGAAAAACGAGACCCATTCCGCCCTCGCCCAACAAGCGCTCCACCTCGTACTCGGGACGCAGCGCCTCGCGCACGCGCTCAATGAGCGAAGGCATCAGTCGGGCGGGCGGCGCCGATCACCGTGCCGCAGTATTGGTCGGTACACATTTGCTCCCAGGCTCAAGGTACGGCCGGTGTGCAACCGTCCGAAACCCCGGCGCATCCAACATCGTAGAGGCCTCTGTGAGACTGGCGTCCCGCTTGGGCACTGCGATGCGGAACGGCCGGGAGCGTGCCCTAAGGTGGCTCGCGCGCCGGTCGCGAGCCACCCTAACCGCAGCAGCAGTGCTCTCGATCCCCGCCGGCGGCATGCTGGCCGTTGCGGGAGAAGCGCTCCTTCGAGCACGTCTCGATGAAAGCACACTCCCGGCTGCCACCAGGTTCTACGCGCGACCGCTCGTGCTCTACCCCGGAGCGGCGGCCGAACGCGACCGCGTGGAACGCACACTCCGGCGCCTCGGATACCGGCCCGCGAGAGCGAGGCGCGTGAGGACCGGCGAGTATCGTCTCTACTCGCGCCGCTGGATCATCGGCCAGCGCCCGTTCCGCCATTACCATCGTCTGAGCTCGGGCGGCACGGCCATGATCCGGCTCTCGTACGACGACCGTGTCTCCCGCGTGTACGACGATCATGGCCGCGAACTGCGCTACGTCGCCCTGGAGCCCGAGTTGATCCAGAGCCGCGTAGATAACCGATACGAGGATCGAATCCCCCTCCCCCTCTCACACGTGCCGCAGCATCTGATC
>JBHIEQ010000306.1:0-3687 GCA_046760725.1 Gemmatimonadales bacterium | reverse complement strand
CGAAGAGATGGCGACCCCCTTGGGCTGGAACATGTCGCAGAGGGACAGCTCGAAGGCGCCGCGGCCGGTGTAGATCGCCACCGCCTCGGGACCCGATTCGCGCCTGATATCGTTGAGCCGCCGCACGATCTCGTCGTACGCATCGTCCCACGAGATCCTCTCGAATTCGTGCGAACCCTTGGCCCCGACCCGCCTCATCGGGTACCGGAGGCGGTTCTTCGAGTAGATGATCTCGGGAGCGTGCTGGCCGCGACGGCAGATCATTCCCAGTGGATGTCCGGTGTCGGCCCTGATGTCGGCGATCCGACCGTCCTTCATACCGACCTCTACCCAGCATCCGGCGGGACAGATGCCGCAAATGCCGGACTTCCACTCGAGCGCGGTGCCGGATGCCGGGCCGGCGTCTTCGCGGGACGCGGTGTCAAACTCGATAGTCGTCAACGGTTACGCTCCAGGCGCCTGGTCGAGTAGCGCGGGGAAACAAAGATGGGTAAACAGCCCCGAGAACGCGAGGCCGATCACGGACCATCAGGGTCAATGCTCGAGTGGTAGCCGCTCATCATCTGCTACCCGCTAGATTCCGTGCACCTATGAACGGCACAATACGGGCCCGCGCCCGCGCGGTCGTCGTGGGAGGAGGCATCACCGGACTCACGGCGGCCTACCGCCTGACGGAAGAGCTGGGCCGCGACGCGGTGCTGCTGCTCGAGACGAGCGAGCGGCTCGGAGGCAAGATAGCCACCGAACTGGTGGACGGATTCGTCATTGAGGGTGGGCCGGACTGTTTCCTCGCGGCGAAACCGGGCGGCGTGGAGCTGTGTCGCGCCCTGGGCCTCGGAGACCGCCTCACCGGAACGGATCCCGCGCGCAAGCGGAGCTTCGTCAAGCGCCGCGGCACTCTCCACGAGCTACCCGAAGGAATCACCGGCCTCGTTCCCTCCCGTATCTGGCCGCTCCTCACGACAGGAATCCTCTCCCTCCCCGGAAGGTTCCGGGCCGGCATGGAATACTTCGTGCCGAAGAGACGCGACGGCGCCGACGAGACGATCAGGGAGTTCGTAGCCAGGCGTTTTGGCATCGAGGCATACGACTGGCTGGCGGAGCCGCTGCTGGGCGGGATCTACGCAGGAAACGGGGCCGAGCTCAGCCTGAGAGCCATCTTCCCGCAGTTGGCCGAGATCGAGCGGAGCCAAGGAAGTCTGGTGCGCTCGATGCTCAGGGGGAGACGGCCTTCGAGCAACGCTGAGTCGGCATTCCTCACGCCCGTCCGAGGGCTCGGCGAGCTGGTTCGGGCCCTGGAAGATCGACTGCGCCCGGATCGCGTACGTCTCAGCGTCGCGGTACTCTCGGTAGAACGAGGCGCCTCCGGATATCGCCTCTGGATAGCCGACGGTACGTTCATATCCGCCGACGCAGTGATACTCGCAACACCCGCCTTCGTCACGGCGGATCTCGTTCGCGGATTGGACATCGCTCTCGCGCGGACGCTGGAGGCGATCCCCTTCGTCTCGACAGCGACCGTCTCGCTGGCCTATCCCGCTCGCGCGGTGCCGCACTCGCTGGACGGCTATGGCTACGTATCGCCACGTGCGGAGGGAGGGCCGATTGTGGCGTGCAGCTGGACGTCCAGCAAGTTTCCGGCTCGCGCTCCCAACGACATGGCGCTCGTGCGGCTGTTCCTAGGGCGCGCCGGGTTCGAGGATGTGGTCGAGGGCAGCGACGCGGAGGTGCTGGAGGCGGCGTGCGAAGAACTGCGCCTAACGCTCGGTGTGACGGCCGAACCCGCACTCGCCAGGGTCTTCCGATGGCCCAGAGGGATGCCGCAGTACACGCGGGGTCATCTGGAACGAATCGCCGAGATCGAGCGGCGGCTCCAAGATCATCCCGGACTGTTCCTGGCGGGCGCCTCGTACCGTGGAATCGGTATTCCCGACTGCATCGAGTCGGGACGTCGGGCAGCGAAGCGTGTCATAGAAAGCGTGACGAGCCGTGTTACCGGCTGACTGTCGCCCGACTCGCGCGAGCCCACAGATACCTCCGCGCGCGGTGGTACGCGCGAGGCATCGGAGCGGTCCAACCGGCGCTGGGTCGCGTCCCAAGGCGCGCTTCAGCGCCTGCCGGCCCCCTGCGACTCGGATATCGCTGACTTCAGCCGACCGCGACCACCTCCGGCTCGTAGGCGCAGAACGGATCAGATTGAAGGACGTCGCCCGTCATGGCGTAGGCCCGGGCGCGCGACCCGCCGCACGCCCAGCGGAACTCGCACGCGCCGCACTTGCCTCTGAGGCGCTCCATGTCGCGCAGGGCCAAGAGGGCCGGTGCAGTGCGGTAGATCTGTGAGAGCGGCTCCAGTCGGACATTGCCGAGAAGCGGATACGGCAGGAACCCCGCGGGGTACACCTCTCCCCTGTGCGAGACGAAGATCACCCCGTTCCCGTCGCGCACGCCGAATCCCATGCGCTTGGCCTGTGCTGCTATGTCCTCGTACGAGGCGCCGGCGGCCACCCGTCGCTGGATCCAGTAACGCCGATAATGAGGAGCCTCGACCGTACCCAGGTGGAACGGCGCTTCCTGCGCGGTCTCGTACACCCACCCGAAAAGCTCCTCGACCTGACCGGCGGCCGGGATCCCCAGCTCGGCTCCTCGACCCACAGGCACCAGCAGAAACAGGCTCCAGCGGCGCACCGGTGGAGCTGCGGTCTCGGAGAGGAGCCGGTAGAGGGCCGGAAGGTGGGGCAGCGTCTCGCTCGTGACGGTCGTGTTCACCTGAACCCGCATCCGGAACTCACGCGCCCACGCCAGCGCATTCATGGAGTTTGCGAACGTCCCATCCACGCCGCGGAACGCATCATGTATCTCGGCTGTGGGTCCGTCGAGACTCACGCCCATCGCGGCCACGCCGAGCTCCTTGAAGCGCCGCACGGCGTCGCGGGTCACGGTGGGGGTGGTGCTGGGAGTGATCGAGAGCGGCAGTCCGATGGAGCGGCCGTACTCGATGAGCTCGAACAGGTCGGGCCTCTTCATGGGGTCCCCGCCCGTCAGGATGAGCATGCTGCCCATCTCCTTGATGTCCCTCATCATCGCCCTGGCTTCGTCCGCCGAAAGCTCGAGTGGGTCCCGCTCGTGGATGGCATCGGCGCGGCAATGCTTACACGCCAGGTCGCACGCGATGGTCATCTCCCAATACACGTTTCTGGGAGCATCGCCATAGACCAGCCCCGGGTATTGGCCGCCGACCGCCTTCGCAGCTTCCGTCCCCACCACCCGCATCCGTGGAACCCCCTCCATTAAGGTTCGTTCAATCTAGCCATTTCAAACGCGATTCTGGGGTTAACAGATTCTTAAGAGTCCTTGAGAGAGCAGGCCGGGCGGTGATGTGTCCCACTAAACGCACCTTCATGACCTGCTTATAGATACGTTAGGTCCACCGTGTACATTTGTACCGGCCACCAGAGCTGCTCGAGTTCTCAAACGGCCTATGGTCACGCGCAGTGCGATGTGCGCGTGACGGAAAGGATGCTTGGTGAGCATGCAACGAGCTGCACGGACTGTGGCTTGCCTCACGGGGCTGGGCCTAGCCCTGCTCTTCTCCGCCTGCGGCGAAGAGACCGTCACGACCACCGACAATCCGCCGACGATCTCACTCAGCGCTCCCAACGGCGGTGTGCGGGTGGACCCCGGGGGCAC
>JBHIEQ010000305.1:0-3709 GCA_046760725.1 Gemmatimonadales bacterium | reverse complement strand
CAGCCTTCGGCGATACGATCTCCTTCACCACGGCCGCGGTGGATCGCAACAACCAGCCCGTCTCAACCGCGGCCGCGAGCTGGAGCTCGACCGACCCCGCGGTGGCCACAGTGGATCAGAGCGGTAAGGCCATAGCCGTGGGGAACGGTGCCACCTACATCAAGGCCGTGGCGGGTACCGGGCTGGATTCCGCGATACTGGTGGTCAACCAGCTCGCGAGCCAGGTGTCCGTGAGTCCTGCATCTCGCACATTCTCCTCGCTCGGCGACACCGCCACGTTCACCGCCGCGGCGACCGACGCCAACGGCAACGCCGTTACCGGCAAGACGACTGCGTGGGCGAGCTCGGCCAGTAGCGTCGCGAGCGTCGATCAGAACGGTCTCGTGGCCGCGGTGGGTAACGGATCGGCAGAGATCACCGCCGCGCTGGACGGCACCACCGGCTCCGCCAGCGTCACCGTATCGCAAGTGGCGACTTCTCTCTCGGTATCGCCGACACTGGACACGATGGTAAGCATCGGGGATACACGCGACTTCACGGCCACCGCCACGGATGCCAACGGCAACGCCGTCACGGTGGGGTTCGCGTGGAGCAGCACGAACACCGCGGTGGCCTCGGTTTCCGGCACGGGCAACGTGGGGCGGGCCACGGCCACGGACAACGGCACGACCACCATCCAGGTCTCGCGCGACGGGCTATCGGCCGACGCAGTGCTGGTGGTGAAGCAGGAGGTCGCGAGCGTCGTCGTGACACCCTCGTCGGCGAGCGTCGTCGAGACCTTCACCGAACAGCTCGCAGCCTCACCCCAGGACGCCAACGGCAATCCGGTGGCCGGTGCCTCGGTCATCTGGAGCACGAACGACACCACGGTGGCCACCGTGGACGCCACCGGATTGGTGACCGCAGAGAACGCGGGCTCGGCGACCATTACGGCCACTTCGGACGGGCCGGCCGGAACCGCGTCGATCACTGTAGTGGCTGCGAGCCTCACCAACCACGTGCAGCCCATTTTCTCCGCGCGCTGCGCGCTCTCGGGTTGTCACACGGGGAGCAGTCCTCCTGAAGGGATGAACCTGAGTGACGGACAAGCGTTCGCGAACACGGTGAATGTGCCGTCGAATCAGTCGCCGCTATTGCGGATAAAGCCGCTCGAGCCGGATTCCAGCTACCTGGTGTACAAGATCCTGGGGACGCAGAGCACCGTGGGCGGGAGCGGGCAACGGATGCCGGCCAGGAACTGCTGCCTCACTCAGGCGCAGATCGACACCATCACGGCGTGGGTGAAGAAGGGCGCGAAGAACAACTGAGCTGGTCGGTCGCGCCGCTGCTACCGAAACCCCCGGGCCCGATCGACGGCCGCCTCCAACTGCGCCATGGCCTCCGTGAACACAGGCTCCAGCTCCCGGAACCGCTCGTAGGCCACGTCCGGTGGCCGGTGGTCCGAGCTGGCCAGCATAGTGTAGATGCGGGCGTAGTCGGTGGTGAGGCGTGGATACAGATGGGCGTGATCGCCCCGCTGCCCGTGCTTGTATAGCCTGCCAAGGGCCGACTCTAGCTCGACTCTCGCCGCTTCGGCCCTCCTGCGAGCCGCAGCATCGACGGCCCGATCCACGAACCGCTCCAGTTGGGCCAACGCTCGCTGCCCTCGGGCCACCCCCCGCTGGATCGCCGTGATGTGATCCCGCACCTGGATTGAGAGATCGAAGCTCTCCCGAAGCTCGGCCACGGTCGTGAGGAGCCGGGGGTCCTTGAGAACTTCGAAGGATCTCATCTCGCTCCAATCCCCCACGGTCAGAGTCACTCGATAGGTGCCGGGGACGGCGTATGGACCGCCTGTGTACCCTGTGACTACGGCGATGCGCTGCCGGTAGCCCTCGTTCACACCCGGGGCCAGGTACGCTGCCGGATACTTCAGGTCCCAAACAAGCCGGTTGAGTCCCTGCTTCTTGGATATGGGTGTGGCCTCATCCCCCTCACCGGGCGTGCTGGAGTAGGACTTGACCTTCCTTCCCCCTTGGTCGGTGATCTCCAAGCGAACCTCGCCCTGGGGTTCCCTCTCCAGGGAGTAGAAGATCATTGCCCCCTCAGGCGGGTTCTCCGGCCACGGTCCCGGACGGGTGCCCGAGTAGGCCAAGCGCAGCCGATAGGCGTCCCGTGGCTGGAACAGGTGATTGCCGCCGCCGGCCAGGTCCGGGCCGATCTGTTGCAGAGGGCTCAGGTCGTCCAAGATCCAGAGGGAGCGGCCCTGGGTCGCGACCACCAAATCGTTTTCGTGGACCAGGAGGTCCGTCACCGGCGTGATCGGGAGATTCAGCTGGAAAGACTGCCAGTGGCCCCCGTCGTCAAAAGAGATGAACATGCCGAACTCGGTGCCGGCATAGAGGAGCCCCTTCCGCACAGGATCCTCTTGGAGAGACCGGGTCGGGTAATCTGACGGGATGCCGTTGGATCCGTCGGTCAAGAGCTTCCAGGAGACACCGTAGTCGTCGGTGCGGTATATGAAGGGGCGAAAGTCGTCCATGCGGTAGCGGTGAGCGACGACGAAGGCCCGCCCTGGATGGTGAGGAGAAAGAACGATCTCGTTGACGGTGGTGTGAAGCTCCATTCCCGGCGGCGTGATGTTGGCCCATGTTTCCCCGCCGTCCCGCGAGATGTGCACGTACCCGTCGTCGCTTCCGGCCCAGAACAAGCCCGGCTCGTGGGGCGACTCCTCGAAGGCGAAGACCGTCCCATACACCTCCACACCCGTCTGGTCGTAAGTCAACGGCCCCCCCGGCGGATTCACGTGGAGATGCTTGTGTTCCTCCCACCGCGTCAGATCGGGGCTCACGATCTCCCAGCTCTGACCCTCGTTGCGGGTGACATGGACGAATTGGGACGTGTGGTACAGGATGCTCGGGTCGTGGGGGGAGATACGAATCTGGGAGTTCCACTGCTCACGGTACCTGAGCTCGGCGTTGGGCACGCCGTGGGGTTCCTGGGGGTAGAGCCAGATTTCGCGGGTCTGGCCCGTGGCCCGGTTGTAGCGCGACACCTCCCCCTTGCACCCGCCGTAAATGACGTCGGGATCGGCCGGGTTGACGGCAATGGGCCCTGTCTCACACCCGGCCACGGCGAACCAGCTCTGGTACGGGGTGATGCCCTCCGTTATCCGGCTGGGAACGCTGATGGTGGAGTTGTCCTGCTGAGGAGCGTACAGCCTGTAGGGGAACTGGTTGTCGGCTACGACTGTGTAGAGCTCGGCCGTGGGCTGGTTCCACTGAGTGCTCCATGTCCGGCCCGCATTGAACGTGATGTTTGCGCCGCCGTCGTTGGACTGGATCCAGATCTCAGGGTGCCGAGGGTTGATCCAGAGATCGTGATTGTCGCCGTGGGGGGTGCGGATGGGAGTGATGGTGACCCCGGCGTCGTCGGAGCGGAAGAAGCCCTCGTTGCTGACGAAAACCACGTCCCGTTCGGTGGGGTGAGCGTCCACATGCATGTAGTACCACGGCCGGGCCGTCATATTCCGGTCGTCGCTCACGTGGGCGAATGATGCGCCCCGCTCGTCGGAGCGATAGAGTCCCCGCAGATCACCTTCGGCCTCCACCAGGGCATAGACGCGGTTCGGGTCGGCCGGAGAAACTGCCACGCCGATCCGGCCCACCCTGTCCGGGAGCCCATCCCGTAGCTTCGTCCAGGACTCCCCGCCGTCCGTCGTCTTGTAGAC
>JBHIEQ010000304.1:0-3711 GCA_046760725.1 Gemmatimonadales bacterium | reverse complement strand
GAGGCTGTTAAAGATTGGGTAAGGAAGAAGAGGCAGACCTTGGGCGGGCACGCCTCCTCTCCCAAGTCTCCGGCTAAGAAGACGAAACCGAAGACTCAAAATGAATGACCTAACGACAAATATAGGATTTTCGCATTTTGCCGTCCAAAAGCCATTTAACCCGATTTTCTCGATTCTTTTAAAGAAACATTGTGAAACAGGCGTTTTTTCGCCGTGCTTCCCGGGCGGTTTATTTTCGCCCCCCTCACTCCCGCCTGCGCTGGCGGGCGCTGCGCCGAGGGGCTTAAATCCGATCTGCGCCAAGCCCTCGCTGGTAGGGGGGCTGGTGTCATCGAAGATCGACGCGTGGCTGGACCATCTGGCCTACAGGAACCGCAGCCCCAAGACGGTCAGGAACTACGGGGTCTGGGTGCGCTCGGTCGCCGAGCACGCTGGCAAAACCCCCGACGACCTCGTAGCGGAGGACGTGAAGCGCTTCTGCCGGGTGCGCGGCCACAAGCCGCGAACCGTTTCCCAGGTAGCCGCGGCGGTGCGCTCCTGGCTCAGGTGGCTGGGCCGGGCGGAGGAGGCTGAGCGGGTGGCGCTGCCGACGATACGCGATGGCGAGATGCTCCCCCTGCTCACCGAGGACGAGATCGGGCGGGTGCTCGCCGCCGCCAAGGGGTGCCCCCGCGATTACGCCATCCTGTCGCTCTTCATCCACAGCGGCATCTGCCTCGGCGAGCTGGTCAGGCTGAACCGCGACGACGTATTCGAGGTAGACCTGGGCGGCGGTCGGAGGCTAGGCGCGGTGCGCGTTACGAGGGGGAAGGGCGGCCGCTGGCGGACCGTGCCCACCACGCCGGCGACGCTCGCGGCGGTCAGGCGGTACTGGGCCCAGCGGAGCGACCGGCAACCAGCCGCCTTCGTCAGGCTGGATCGGCCCGGGGCGAGGCTGGACGAGGCCGGGGTTCAGGGCGTGATCGAGAAGTACGTCAAGCGGGCGGGGATCGGCAAGCCCATCCATGGGCCGCACGCCCTGAGGCGCACGTGCACCACCGCCTGCTACAACCGGGGCATGCGGGAGAGCGCGATCAACAGGCTGCTGGGGCACGCGAGGGGGAAGCACACCTGGGACGTGCTCCGCCGATACCTGAAGGTGTTCGACCCGCGGCTCTTCGAGGAGTACTACCAGGCGTGGGTCGGCGGAGGGCGACAGGATCGGCGCATTAACGTGGTGGTCATCCAGCCGATCGTCGTGTGCCTGGGGGAGGGGGCGGCATGAGGGGCGGGATCGACTTGGAGGATCTGGGGCGCTTCGCGAAGATGGAGATCAGGGCGATCCGCAAGGCGCTCCGCGTGGCGGAGGATTTCGTCGAGAGGGAGATGGCCCGGTACGAGCGGCGCTTCGGGGCGAAACTCGAACCCGAGAGGAGGATGACCATGATCATCGAGATGACGTGGGGGCTCGCCGGGCGTATCTTCTCCAACTGGAGCGCCGCACGGGTGGTCCAAGCCCAGCAGGGAGGTGCCGAGCGTGGCTAGCCCCAACAGCGCGTACCGCTTCCGGTGCGAGTGCGGCGCCGAGCGGTACAGGCCGGTGGACGCGGTCGTCATAGGGCGCAGGGTCCTCCCAGTCTCGGAGAAGCTCGGCGGGCAGTTCTTCAAATGCGAGCGGTGCGGGATGTGGTGGGTGGGCGTGGGCTACCGCCCGAACATGAAGTGGACCGACTGGCTCCGCATGAACCGGGTGCCGGTCGTGGCGGAGAGTGGGAGGGGGCATTGACAGAACTGTTGGCGATTATGAATTTGGTGATTTGGAGTGCCCTTCTTGGGGCGATTCTTGCGATACGTGCCTCCGATCGAAAGAGGGGGGAGAGAGATGGGTGAACGCAAGGCGGTGCTCCTGGACCTCTCTGGCGGGAACGACGGATTCTACACCCGAGCCCATATACGCAGGGCGGCGAAGAGCTATGTCTGCTTCCAGTGCGATCAACGGATCGGGCGCGGCGAGCGGTACTACTACGCCAACCGCATGTACAGCCCCGGGCTGGTCAGGCTGTGCGAGGGGTGCGGCGAGAGGCTCACGGTCAGGAGGTTGCATCCCTCCGATATCCATTCGGCGAGGGTGAAATGAGGGTTATCAAATGCCAGATATGCGGCTTGTTCATGTTGCCCGACCAGCCCTTCGTGCTGGTAAGGAAGAGGGGCAACCCAGACGGCCCAGTCAGACAGGTGTGCGACATCTGCGCCAGCGACAGGGACGAGCACGGCGAGCCCAAGTGGGAGGTCGTGATGCACGTCGACCCGACGAGAGCGGAGGCCAAACGCAGACGATGACGCTCACCGAGTTCCTGGTCGGGCTCCTCCGAGCGGCGGTCGAAATCGTAAGGGTGGCGGTCGCCGTGCTGGTCTGGCTGGTCATGGCCGCCGCGATCGGCGGCTTTATCCGCTTCTTCAGATGGGTCAGGTCTTCTGGACACCGCGCGCGGGCGGCGAGGGATGAAATCGCTGGTTCCATCGGTGGTCCTTCCTTTGGGGACTCGAAAACAGCGCCTACCTCGATTCAGCCCAAAGCCCCGCCTACGCGCGGCCAGAGAGAGGTGAAAGAGAGAGATGAGTGAAATAGCCGAGAGGAAAACGGCGAGGGAGGAGCGGGAGTTCGTGGGGCGGGTCATTGTGACCGGCGAGTTCACCGCCAGGAACGGCAAGAAGTTCAAGGTCGCCCACGTGCTGGGGGACCCGATCGCGGTCCCCGAGGGGAAGCTACAGGACCGGTTGCAGGGCGCCTCCCTGATCCCGTTCAGGCCTGCCAAGGGCGTCGAGGTCGAGGAGGAGTTCCGCATCCGCGCGTCGAGGGACCGGGACAAGGGGGTCTTCTGGTTCGCCCACGAGATCGAGCCCGCCAACCCAGAACCGAAAATCAAGTATTGCCCGGCATGCGGGGGGGAGATCAGCCTGCGGATGGATGCCGCGTGGTGCGGTCGATGCGGGCGCACGCTGGACGACATCTTCGCCGATCTGGGGCTGTTCGTGGGGGTCAGGCGGGAATGATCGTCAAGCTCTACGCGAGGGACTACGTGGCGCGCGGCGCCTACCGCTGCGCCGAGTGCGGGGAGCCGATCGAGCCCGCCGGCCGCTATCACTACGCCGTGGTGGAGAGCCCGTTCGACGGCTCCATCATGGAGCCGGGCGGGCGTGCCAGGGTGTGCGGGCACTGCGCCGACGAGTTCTCGGCGAGTGTTCCCTGGGAGAGCGCCGCCGACCTGATCGTCCGCTGTTAGAGGTGAGAGTGAAGGATTGAGCGAGGTCGAGCGGACAATCTCCTTCCACTTCGAGGGTGGCGGTTGGTGGGTTTCGCTTGGCGATAAGCGAGCCGGTCCGTTTTCGACCTTGGATGACTATGATCAGGCGGACCTGTCCGAGCAGCTGGGGGTCACGCCGAAGCAACTTCTCAGAGCCGAACTCAGGCTGGCGAGGGGGGTATACCGCATAGTCGGCGCCCGCGTGGAGCAACTGATCTATGAGGCGGTGAGGCGGCACCCGATAGTGGGGAGGCGCAAGGTGGAGGGTGGATGGAGCGAGATCGGGTGGAACGAGTGGATCAGGCAACGGATCATAGAGAAGCTGATCGGATTGGGCGAGGAGGAGTTCAAGCCACTCCTATGGCGGGAGATCAGGAGGGCCAGAGAGGCGGCGGTGAAGCAACACGCGCTGGAGAGGCGCAGGAGA
>JBHIEQ010000303.1:0-3724 GCA_046760725.1 Gemmatimonadales bacterium | reverse complement strand
GAACTGCGAGCTCAAGCACGTGAACGTCGTGCTGTCACCCGATCCCAACGTATTTCGCCACTCTACACCGCTCGCGGGACTGGCCGAGGGCGGCGTGTTCGTGATCCAGAGCGACCTCTCCCCCGAGCAGCTGTGGAACTCGCTGCCGCCTACGGCCCAGCGCCGCGTCCGTGAGAAGAACATCAAGGTGTACTACGTGGACGCCTTCAAGATCGCGAGCGAGGAGGCGACCGACCCGGAGTTCCGGTACCGCATGCAAGGCGCGGCCTTCATGGGTGCCTTCTTCAAGATCGCTCCCTTCAAGGACCGCGAGGCCCTCGAAGAGAAGCGGCTGTTCGAAGGCATCCACGCCCAACTCAACAAGAAGTTCGGGCACCTGGGTGACCGAGTGGTTCAAGACAACCTGCGCGTCATCCGACGGGGCTACGATGAACTCGAGGAGCTGGACGTCGCGCACTTCGCTGCGAGCGACGCCGAGGTGGGTGCGAACCCCACGATGCCCGACCTGCTGGATGTTCCAAACGCGCAGCCCGGGCTCGGCAACCCTGGCCGGTTCTGGGAACAGGTGTGTCATATGTACCAGACCGGCACCGACGGTATCGCGGACCCGTTCGCCGCCGTGAGCGCTATCCCGGCAGCCACCAGCACTATCCGCGACATGACCAACGTGCGCTTCGAGGTTCCCGAGTTCATACCGGCGAAATGCACGGGATGCGCGCAGTGCTGGGTGCAGTGCCCCGACGCCGCGATACCGGGCGTCGTCACAGAGATCGACGGCGTCATCAACGCAGCCATCACGCACCTCTCCAACGGCAAGAGCTTCAATAGAATCAAGCAGGTCGTGCCGCACCTGGCCCGTGAGTCCCGCAAGATCATGAAGGCGGTCGAGTTCACGACGTTCGCCGACGTTCTCAAGAACGCCTACGACAACGTCGTGCAGAAGCTCAAGCTCGATCCCGAGCGGCGCAGGGCACTCGACGAAGAATTCGCCCCGGTGTACTCGGCCCTTGCGGAGTTCCCCTTGGCCAAGACCGCCCCCTTCTTCGACGCCCCCGAGAGCCGCGAGGCGGGAACCGGCGCCTTGCTCTCAATCACCATAAACCCCGAGGCCTGCAAGGGGTGCAACATTTGCGTAGAGGTGTGCCCCGACGAAGCACTCGTGGCGGTGCGACAGGAGGACTCGATCGTCGAGAGAATGCGCCGCAACTGGGAGCTGTGGCAGCACCTGCCGGAGACGGACGACCGGTATCTCAACGTCTCGAGCTACGAGGAGGGGATAGGCGCCCTGCCGTCCCTCCTCCTGAAAAAGGCCAACTACCGCTCGATGGTGGGCGGCGACGGCGCCTGCATGGGGTGTGGCGAGAAGACGGCCGCACACCTCGTTTTCTCGGCCGTCAATGCCCTCATGATCCCTCGGGTCAAGAAGTACGTCGAACACCTGGACGAACTGATCGCCCAGCTCGATGCCAAGGCCCGCGAGATCTTCGCCTCCGATGCCGACCTGGAGACTCTAGGCAAGGCAGCGCGGGGCGAAGCCGAGGTCACCCTGGAAGACGAAAAGCGCAGAAGGGTCGAGCGCATCAAGAAGACAATCGACGACCTCAAGGACCTGAGGTGGCGGTACACCGAGGGTCCGAGCGGGCACGGCCGCGCCCCCCTCGGCATGACCAATGCCACAGGGTGTTCCTCGGTATGGGGAAGCACGTACCCGTACAATCCATACCCGTATCCGTGGGTGAACCACCTCTTCCAGGACGCCCCGTCGATCGCGATCGGCATCTTCGAGGGGCACATGCGGAAGATGGCGGACGGCTTCGTCGCGGTGCGGCGCGCGGAGCTAGAGCTGAAGGACGAGTACGACCCCGACAGCCACGAGTCGTTCTTCGCCAAGTTCGACTGGCGCCAGTTCAGCGACGAAGAGTTCGCCATGTGTCCACCCATCTTCGCCGTAGGTGGCGACGGCGCCATGCTCGACATCGGCTTCCAGAACCTGTCCCGTCTGCTGGCGTCGGGGAAACCTGTGCGGGTGATTGTACTCGACACCCAAGTCTATTCCAACACCGGCGGCCAGGCGTGCACCAGCGGATTCCTGGGCCAGGTCTCGGACATGGCCGCCTACGGCAAGGGCCAGCACGGCAAGGAGGAGACCCGAAAAGAGATCTCGCTGGTCACGCTCGCGCACCGCGGCGCTTACGTGCTCCAGGCATCGCAAGCCGCGCCGTCTCATCTGATGGGCGGCGTGCTCCGCGGCCTCCAGTCGCGACGGCCAGCGGTGTTCGTGCTGCACTGCCCCTGCCCGCCCGAGCACGGGCTGGGTGACGACGCCGCCAACAAGGCCGCGCGCCTCGCCCTCGAGAGCCGTGCCTTCCCGGTGCTCGAGTACAATCCCGACGCCGGAAAGGCGTTCACGGACTGCCTGAATCTCGACGGCAACCCCGAGATGGACGAGGAGTGGCCGACTTACGATCTCAGGTACGTGGACGAGGACGGCAACGAGCAGGTACTCACCGTGCCGATCACGACGGCCGACTGGGCCGCGACCGAGACACGGTTCCGCAAGCACTTCCTCCCCATCCCCGAGGGAACCGACGAGGAAGACCTCGTGCCGTTCCACGAGTACCTGCGGCTCAGCCCGGAGGAGCGGGAGGGCAAGGGCCCGTTCATATACGTGATCGACGACGAACGGCGGCTGAGCCGTCTCATACCGTCGGATGAGATGGTCGAGCTGGCGGAGGACAGACTGCTGTTCTGGTCGCAGCTCAAGCAGCTGGCCGGCCTCGAGATCGCGGAGTCCGTGCGAGACGAGCTGGAGAGCACAGTGGAGAGCACCGTCTCCGAGCGCTACGAGGCCAGGATCGCCGAGCTCAAGGCCAGCTACCCGCCGCGCATCGCACGCCGCCTCGCGGAGGGGCTAATACGCGCGGGGAACGGCCAGCAGACGATCGCCGACCTGCTGTCCAAGGTGACGGCGATGCCGGACCTCGCACCACTCCAGGTGGATGTCGCGGACGTTGTACCGACTGCGCAGGTCGCCACGGCGCCTGCGGCTCCAGCCCCCGCTTCGGCCCCAGCCGCGACGGTCGCGGCCCCGGCCGTGGAGGAAGCCGAGGGCGAGCTGGCGATGGAGCCCTACATCGAGTCCGAGCGATGCACTACGTGCGACGAATGCACGAACCTCAACCGCAAGATGTTCGCCTACAACGAAAAGAAGCAGGCGTTCATCAAGGACCCGCGCGCCGGAACGTTCCGAGAGTTGGTGCAGGCGGCGGAGAAGTGTCCCGTACGGATCATCCATCCGGGCACGCCGCTCAACCCGAAGGAAAAGAATCTGGACAAGTGGGTCAAGCGGGCGGAGCCCTTTAGCTAGAATGCGGATGCGCGGATTGCTCTCGTTTCGCCACGGCGTTCACCCGCCCGAGCTGAAGGAGCTAACGGCGGCGCTCCCAATCCGCCGGCTGCCGTTCCCCGACGAGGTGGTGCTGCCGCTCAGACAACACACCGGCAAACCGGCAAGGCCGCTCGTACGCGTCGGGGACCGTGTGGAGCGGGGCGACAAAATCGCCGAAGCCGATGGCTGGGTGTCGTCACCGGTCCACGCCTCGGCCACGGGCCGCGTCGCAGAGATCGGCCTGTGGCCTCACCCGGACGGTAGCTACGACCGAGCGATTCGCGTTGAAGTCGAGGAGTACTCGCCGCATGCCGCCCGCCCGCGGCTGGTACCGGA
>JBHIEQ010000302.1:0-3725 GCA_046760725.1 Gemmatimonadales bacterium | reverse complement strand
CCACGAAACGATCGGAACGTTGTCGTACCACGCGATGGGTGTCTCGCACTTGGGGCACCTGGAGCGTGGCCTGATCAAGGATTCCCCACCGGGGAGCCTCAGGATGGTCACGTTTAGGAAGCTCCCCATCATCGCTCCCGCGACGGCGACGAAGGCCAGCACGTACGGGTCACGCACGATGGATCACCGAGTAAAGGATGATTCCTGCGGCCACCGCCACGTTCAGCGAATCGGCGCCGCGCGCGAGGGGCACGGCCACCGTGTGGCGGGCCAACGAGCGAACAAACGAGCTGAGCCCCGCGCCCTCGTTTCCCACAACCAGTGCGAGCCGCTCGGGCGGATCGAGTCGCGAGAGCGGCGTGCCCTCCTCCCAGGCAGCCCATACCTCGACTCCTTCTCGTCTGCTCCACTCTTCCAGCTCAGCCTCGGAGGCGTACGCCGTGGGAAGCCGGAACGTGGCTCCCATCGCCGCGCGCATGACCTTGGGGTTCGCGGTGTCGGCCGTACCCTTGAGCAGCACGGCCCCCGGCAGCCCGAGACCGAACGCCGTGCGCACGAGCGCCCCGACATTCCCGGGGTCCTGCACCGCGTCCAGCACCAGTACCGGGCTCTTGCTCTCGGGTCGGATCCCGTCGAGACTCCAGCGCGGCGGCTCGACCACCGCCAGCACCCCCTGCGGCGTCTCGGTGTCGGCCAACTCGGCGAGCTGCCGTTCGGTCACCGACTCGATCGGGATCGCGTGATCGGCGATCTCTTGCAGGAGAGCTGCTCCGCGCGGCGTGTCGCTCAGGGACGGCGCCGCCACCACTCCCTCGATCCGCACACGGGCCGAGAGAGCCTCCTCTACCAGTCTCACACCCTCCGCCACGCCCATGCGGCGGCGCTTGCGCGCCTTGCGCCGTTGAAGATCACGGACCACCGACACCAGATTACGCGTCATGAGAATGCCGACCAGCAGGATCGCGCCCTTCGTCGTCGTGTCCCTGACGGCCTGCGCCATCTCGGTGCAGCGGGAGGTCGAGCTTGGAAACCAGTACGCGGCCGAGCTCGCCCGGGAGCTCCCGCTCGTCGAGGATCCCGCGGTGCAGCAGGCGATCGACGACTTCATGCAGCCCATCCTCGCGCACACCACGAGACCTGAGCTGCCGTGGACCGTGGCCGTCGTGAACGCGGAGATGGTCAACGCTTTCGCCGTTCCGGGCGGCCACCTCTACGTCACGCGTGGGCTCATCGAGGCGGCCCGAGGCTATGACGAGCTGGCGGGAGTCATGGGACACGAGATGGCTCACGTGGATCTCCGGCACTCCGTGGACCAGTTGCAGAAGGCGACCGTCGCCGAAACGGGCGTCACCGTGGGCTACGTACTATTGGGACGCGAGCCCGGTGACGTCGAGAAGGCGGCACTGAATGTTACGGCCGCTGCCGTGTTCGCCAAGTTCTCCAGAGACGACGAGCGGGAAGCGGATCGGGCATCGGTGGCGTACATGACTCGGGCCGGCATCAATCCGGAGGGCCTGATCCGCATGTTCGAGACGCTCGCGAGCCTTCAGCAAGACCGTCCCGGGGTCGTGGAGCAGTTCTTCGCGTCGCATCCCATGACCGACGACCGAATCACCGATGTGCGCGCCCTCATCGCGGCCGATCCGGCGGCGCAACGGGCCGTAAGAACCGGCGTGAGAGATCGACCCATCTTCGGCAGGCTACAGTCGTTGGTGCGGCGTCTCCCGGCCCCGCCACCACCCAAGCGGCAGTGAGAATCGCTCTCACGATCGCGGGCTCCGACTCCGGTGGAGGGGCGGGGATTCAGGCCGATCTCAAGACGTTTCACCAGTTCGGCGTGTTCGGTACGACCGTGGTGACCGCCATAACGGCGCAGAATACCCGGGGAGTGACGGACGTCCACACTATCCCGCCGGCCGTGATCGAGTCGCAGTTCCGGGCGCTGGCCGAGGATCTGCCGCCCGATGCCTGCAAGACGGGAATGTTGGGCACCGCGGAGCTGGTCGAAACTGTGGCCTCAGCGCTCCGGCGCCATGGATTCGGCAACTACGTGCTCGACCCGGTGATGGTGGCGACCTCGGGTGACCGCCTACTGGACGCCGACGCCGAGCGGTCGGTCGCGGATCTTCTGGTGCCGCTCGCGACGATTGTTACGCCCAACCTGGACGAGGCGAGCATCCTGGCGGCGGAATCGGTGGACAGCGTGGAGCGCATGGAGCGCGCCGGTCGCGATCTACTTAGGCGCGGTGCGCGGGCGGCGCTCGTAAAGGGGGGTCATTTGAAGGGCGACGAGATAGTGGATCTCCTGGTGACGGCCGAGGGAGTACGCCGCTACGGCCGCACCAGGGTCGAGACGACTTCCACTCACGGAACGGGCTGCACACTCTCCTCGGCCATCGCCGCGGGTCTGGCACTCGGGCGCGGCCTCGAGCGGGCGGTGGCCGATGCGCTCGACTTCGTCCACTGGGCGATCGCCACCGCCCCCGGCCTGGGGGCCGGGCACGGGCCGCTCAATCACTTCGCGGCACCGCCCACTGAACCGGGCGACGTGACGTGACGTCGGTCAACCGGCGGCGCGGTATCTTCTGCAACCGAACCTTGAACCTGAGGGCGATCAAGGCCATCGGTTACGACATGGATTACACGCTCGTCCACTACCGGATCGAGGAGTGGGAGCGGCGGGCGTACGAGTACGTCAAGGAGAAGCTCGCACCGCGGGGGTGGCCGCTCGACGAACTGCAGTTCGACCCGGAGATGGTGACGCGCGGCCTCATCATAGACGTGGAGCTCGGCAACCTCGTCAAGGCGAACCGGTTCGGCTACGTGATCCGCGCTACACACGGGACCCGGGTCATCCCGTTCGAGGAGCAGCGCGCGATCTACGCGCGCACCCTCGTCGATCTGGAGCAGCCGCGGTGGGTGTTTCTCAATACGCTGTTCTCTCTCTCCGAGGCGTGTCTCTACGCTCAGCTCGTGGATCTCCTGGACTCGGGTGAGATCGAGGGTGCGATGGGTTACGCCGATCTCTATCGCCTCGTGCGCACGTCCATCGACGAGGCGCACATGGAGGGAGAGCTCAAGAGCGAGATCGTGGCCGATCCCGAGCGGTTCGTCGAATTGGACGAGGAGACGCCGCTGGTGCTGCTGGATCAGGTGAAGGCGGGGAAGAAGCTCCTCTTGATCACGAACTCCGAGTGGCCGTATGCCCGGGCCATGATGAGTTACGCGTTCGATCGTCTCCTTCCCCGGGAGATGACGTGGCGCGACCTGTTCGAGCTGGTCATCGTCTCGGCCAGAAAGCCGCAGTTCTTCTCCACGACCGGGCCTGTCTTCCACGTGGAGGAGGACGGCACCCTGCGGCCGGCGCCGCGCGGCATCGTCAAGGGTGGCGTGTATCTGGGTGGTCACGCCGGCATGGTGGAGGAGTATCTCGGCCTTTCCGGCGACGAGATCCTGTATGTGGGCGACCACATCTACACCGACGTCCACGCGTCCAAGGATCTGTTGCGCTGGCGCACGGCGCTCGTGCTGCGCGAGCTGGAGGACGAGCTGGAGGCCGTAGCAGGGTTCGTGGAGCGGCAGACGAGGCTCGCCGCTCTCATGAGTGAGAAGGAGGATCTCGAGCGGGAGTACTGCCAGGCACGACTCGAAATCCAGCGCAAGCGCGGGCGCTACGGCCCGCGGTCAAAGCGCTCCGCGAGGGAGCTCGAGCGCAAGCTCGCCGA
>JBHIEQ010000301.1:0-3735 GCA_046760725.1 Gemmatimonadales bacterium | reverse complement strand
CGCACGAGCGGCACGCGAGGCCGGTCACATGAGACATGAAAGGAAAATAAAGCCCCGGGCTGAGACCCGGGGCTCAGAGATCCTACTCGTACCTTAGCGCCTCGATCGGGTCCAGGCTGGCGGCGCGCCTGGCGGGCCACAGCCCGAAGAACAAACCCACGGCGAAGCTGAAAGCCACGGCGAGGATCACCGCCATCGGCGAGACGAGCGTGTTCCAGTCTGCGAGCTCGGACAGGGCAATCGCCCCTCCCGCGCCGACGAGGATTCCCAGCAACCCTCCCATCAGACACAGCACCAGTGCCTCGACCAGGAACTGGTACAGGATGTTTCCGCGTGTGGCACCGAGCGCCTTGCGCACCCCGATTTCGCGGGTTCGCTCGGTGACCGAGACCAGCATGATGTTCATGATGCCGATCCCACCTACCACGAGGCTCACGGCGGCGATGCCCGCCAGCAGGAAAGTGAATGTCCTCGTCGTCTCCTCGAAGGTCGCCAGGAATTCGGAGCGGTTGCGGATGTTGAAATCGTTGTCTGCTCCCGGACGAATGGCATGCTCGCGGCGCAGCACTCGCTCGATCTCGATCATCGCCACGTTCATCGAGTCGGGATGCGGTACCTGCACTGTGATCGAGCGGAGCCGGTCGCTGCCAAAGATCCGAAACTCCGCGGTCTCGAGGGGGATCAGGATCTGCTCATCGGGATTGTGCCAGGACCCGAGGGCACCCTTCTCCTGGAGCACGCCGATGATCTCGAAGCTAATGCCGCGGATCTGTATGGTCTGCCCGATCATGGCAGCGGCGTTAGCGCCGAGGTTGTTCGGTACTTCCGAGCCGAGCACTGCCACCCGCTTCCGGCCCGCACCGTCACCTGCAGTGAACATCCGTCCGAACGCCAGCTTGAAGTTGTTGACCGGTAGGTACTCGGGGACTGTGCCGGTCACGTTCACATTGATGTTCTGGTTACCGTACTTGACCTGGTAGTTACGCGAGAGCTCGGGCACAACTGCCTCGAGGCCGCGTGCTTCCCGTCGCAACGCCTCGGCGTCGGCCGATGTCAGACTCACTCGGTCGGCACTGGCGATACCACGCATGAACGACTGGCCGGCATAGACTTGAAGTAGGTCGGTGCCGAGCGCCTGAATCTGATCCTGCACTGCCTTTTGCGCACCGCTGCCTAACGCCACCATCGTGATCACAGCCGCAATTCCGATCACGATCCCCAGCGCTGTAAGAAACGAGCGCAGCTTGTTGGCGCGGATGGCTCCGAGTGCGACCCAGATGATCTCGCTGAACAGCACGGCTTCGTCTCCTCTCGCTATCTGCGCTGAACGCCGGGAAGGCTGCGGCTTTGCATGCGCTGTATCCGCTCCTGGAACTGCTGCTGGCTGGCCAGCAGACTGGCGCTGGGCAGAATGAGAACGCTGTCACCTTCTTCGAGGCCCCTGATCACCTCGGAATAGTCGAGGTCAGTCAGCCCCGTTCGGATGGGCACGGGACGTGGCTGGCCGTCGCGCATGACGAACACGATGTAGTCGCCGCCGAAGAAATCCTCCGTGCTGCTCGTCCGTCGCGCCCTGGGCTGCTCTCCGGGCCGTCCGCCGCCCGCGGCCTGGAACAGGCGTCGCATCAACGCCCGCTCTCCCTCCGACAATGCCTGAAATCCTCCACCTCCACGCATCTTCTCCAGAATGGGTGTAACCTGATCCCGTGTCACGCCGGGAGGCAGTGTCACGGTCCGACCGTTCTGGAGCGTAATCGTGTTCACCCGTCCGCCGTCGGAGGGAGTCGCCTCGGCGGCCCTCACGTCTCCTCTCCCTCGGGCCTGGCGTCGGGCGGCGGCAACCTCCTGCATCACCCGTTCCGGATCAAGGCCGAGCACGGTGGCGGCCGAAGCCACGTCGCGGTCCGTTCGGAGCGCGGCATTGGGTACGGCGACGACTCCCTGGCGCGAACCCACATGCACCTCCACCTCAGCGTTCATTCCCGGTTTGAGGAGGCCCTGTTCGTTCAGGATTCGCGCGAGGACGGGGAACATTGTCACGTTCTGCTGCACTGTCGCCTGCGGTTCGATCTTCAGTACCCGCCCGTTGAACGGACGATTGGGATAGGCATCGACCGTAATCGTCACGGGCATGCCTGGTTGGATCTTCCCTATGTCGGTTTCATCTACCAGCGCCCGCACCTGGACCGTATCGAGATTCGCCATCTGAAACAGCACCGTGCCCGCACCGACTTCCCGCATGGACGAGGAGATCACGGTGCCGACCTCAACATTCTTGGCGATGATGACGCCGTTGATCGGGGCGCGGATGTCCGTATCCTCGAAAGCGATCTGTGCCTCTTGCAGCGACCGCTCGGCGCGGACGAGCTGAGCTTTGGCGTTGGCAGCCTGCAAATTGGCCGTTTCGTACTCCTGCTCCGTGATGGATTGTGATTTGTAGAGTTCCTCGGAGCGCCGCAGCTGGGACTCCGCGTTCGCGAGCTGCGCCCTCGCCACGTCGAGGTCGGCCTGGGCCTGATCGAGCGCATACTTGGGCTGCCTGGGATCGACCTTTACCAGCAGCTGGCCTGCCCGGACCACGTCGCCAGTTTCCACGCGGACCTCGATGATCTCGCCGGACGCCTTGGACTTGACCTCAACCGTAGTAACGGGCTCGACTATCCCCGCCGCACTCGCGGATACCACGATGTCTCGCGCGCCGACGGGCAGGAGTTGGTAGACCGGTGGTTCGGTCTCATCGTTGCGCGAGCTCAGCAAGGCGAACCCGCCGAGGCCGGCAACGGCAGCTGGGATGATCCATTTCAAGTTCATGCCGTTCTCTCAATCTTGATATCCTGCTCCACGATGCCGTCCAGCAGGTGGATCTGTCGGCGCGCGTGTGCGGCGATGTCGCGCTCGTGCGTGATCAACAGGATCGTCTGCCCGGCGTCGTGCAGCTTCTCGAATACTTCGAGGATCTCGGAGCTGGTCGAGCTGTCGAGGTTCCCCGTCGGCTCGTCGGCCAGGAGAATGCTGGGGTCGTTGACCAGAGCGCGTGCGATGGCGACGCGTTGGCGCTGCCCTCCGGACAGCTCGTTCGGTCTGTGCTCCATCCGGTCGCCCAGGCCTACTTGCTCGAGCGCACGAGCGGCCCGGTCTCGCCGCAGCCTCGATGAGACACCGGCATAGATCAGTGGCAACTCCACATTGTGTAATGCTGTGGCACGGGGAAGAAGATTGAACGTCTGAAAGACGAACCCGATTTCTTTGTTGCGGATGCGCGCCAGCTGGTCGTCGTCCAGCTCGCTCACCTTCTGTCCATTCAACCAGTATTCGCCCTCCGTCGGGGTATCGAGACAGCCGAGCAGGTTCATGAGAGTGGACTTGCCCGATCCCGACGGCCCCATGATGGCGGTGAACTCGTTGCGCCGAATCTGGATGTCAATTCCCCTCAACGCGTGCACCACTTCCGCACCCATCTCATAGTCGCGCTTCAGCTTATGGGTCAGAATGATGATATCCGGCTGCGGCACGTCACCGGTCGAAAAGTTCATGTGTCGCAGGGGTTCCGTCATAGCTCTCTCCCGATCAGTGCCTCTATTTGCGCCTTTGCTGTCAGGTAATCGAAGCGCGCCTGCACGATGTCCACCTCAGCCTGGTCGAGATTCACCTGCGTCGTCAGAACGTCAAGCAGCGTCGCGACGCCCAGTCGGTAGCGCTCCTGCTGCACGCGAAGATCCTCGAGTGCCGCCGCTC
>JBHIEQ010000300.1:0-3760 GCA_046760725.1 Gemmatimonadales bacterium | reverse complement strand
CCTTCAAACCGACATCGAGATCGCCCACTCCCGAGCGCACGAACCCCGAATCCGCCGCGGGCTGGTTGTGCGTCCGCATCCATCCCGCGAACCCAAGCCGTGCCTCCAGCCGCCGCGCGAGAACCCCGATACGGACCAGGAGACCCGGCACGGCATGACGGCGTACCCGCAAATCGGCCCCCGCCTCCTCGGTGAGCAACCAGCCAAGCTCGAGCTGGATGTACTTGACCCCGACTACCGACGCCGACTCCGTCTGATCGGGGCGATCGGTGACCAAAGGCCCGGGACCCTGCGCCAGCGCAGCCGTCGCCATGGCCGACAGAGAGGCGCAGATTAGGAAAACTCGCGGGATGACCGGCATCTGTGGGGAAGGGGCCGTTTAGCTTACACTAACAGATAGATTAGCCTCCGCGCAACGCTCCCCCTTGTCCCCTCCCCCCCTCCCCCCTCCCCCGCCTAGCCCTCACACATCGTAGTACAGGAAGAACTCATACGGGTGAGGCCTCAGCATGATGGGCTCCCAGTCCTTCGCCCGGCGGTGCGCGAGGTACGTCTCAATGAGATCCCCGCTGAACACACCGCCCTCGGTGAGAAACGCGTGGTCGCTTTCGAGGGCGTCCAGCGCCTCGGCCAGTGAACCGGGAGTGTTGCGCACCATCGACCGCTCGCTCACATCCAGCTCGTAGAGGTCCTTGTCGATCGGAGCCGGCGGCTCGATCCCGTTCCTGATCCCGTCCAGCCCGGCCATCAACATCGCCGCGAACGTTAGGTACGGATTGCATGAGGGGTCGGCTGCACGGAACTCCACCCGCTTCGCCTTGGGTGATTTCGAGTACACCGGTATGCGGCAGATCGCGCTGCGATTTCGCTGGGAGTACACGAGGTTGATCGGCGCCTCGTAGCCGGGCACCAGTCGGCGATACGAGTTCGTGGTCGGCGCCGCGAACGCGAGGAGCGCAGGCGCGTGCTTCAAGAGTCCTCCGACATAGAACCGCGCCGACTCGGAGAGCAGCGCATACCCGTCGTCCGAGTAGAACAGGTTCTGACCGTCCTTCCACAGACTCTGGTGCACGTGCATGCCCGACCCGTTGTCACCAAACAGGGGCTTGGGCATGAAGGTCGCCGTGAAGCCGTGATCGTGACACACGTTCTTCACGATGTACTTGTACATCATGATCTGGTCTGCCATGCGGAGCAGGGTCTTGAACCGCATGTCCAGCTCGGCCTGACCCGCCGTCCCCACCTCATGGTGCTGGACCTCGACCTCCACCCCCGACGCCTCCAAAGCCATCATGATGCGCGAGCGGAGATCCTGGAGCCGGTCCACCGGCGGCACCGGGAAATAACCCTCCTTGTGTCTGGGCCTGTGCGCGAGGTTGGGCCGGCCGCCGTCGCGACCGGAATTCCAGATCCCCTCGTCTGAGTCGATATGGTAGTAGCCCTCGTGTGCGTTCTGGTCGAAGCGCACCGAATCGAAAATGTAGAACTCCGCCTCCGGGCCCCAGTAAGACACACTGGCGATTCCGCTCTCCGCCAGGTAGCGCTCGGCTTTCTGCGCGACGTAGCGCGGATCGCGCGAGTACCGCTCTCCGGTGACCGGATCCACCACGTCACACACCAGCACCAGTGTCGGCACCTTGAGACACGGATCCACAAACGCCGTCCCGGGATCGGGCACGAGCACCATGTCGCTCTCGTGGATCGCCTGGAATCCGCGCACGCTGGATCCGTCGAAGCCCAGTCCCTCATTGAATACGTCTTCAGTCAACTCCCGAATGGGTATCGAGAAGTGCTGCCACTGTCCGGGAAGATCGGTGAACCGGACGTCCACAACCTGGACCCCAGCGCCGCGGGCCATCTCGATGACGCGCTGGGCGGAGGTCTCCGGGGTGGCGGCACTCAGCTGCTGCTCAAGGTCGGTAGGGAGGGTGGCTGTCATTGGGCTGCTCCTCTAAGGAACGAGGGCCGCGCGCCCCATTGCGGGGGCGGCGGCCCGGGTTTCGGTGGACCAGTCTCTCGGCACAGCGCAAAATAGGAGTGATTGTTCGTTCTGTCAAGCAAAATCTGCAAAAAACGCAGATTGCGGCGCGCAGTTTGCACACAGAGACCGTGCAGAAGCATTCGTGTATGGAACAACACGCATATTTTGCAGCCCTCGAATGGCAAGACGACGGACCTGGCGGCGTCGGTGCAGAAAGGGGGCTTGAGCCGGATCGCGCGCCCCCGACATGGACCACTGCTCGGTTTCAGCCCCCAGTGCCTCCGGATGCCAAAGCGCGAGCTGGCGGTCCCCGCACGCTGAAGCGGCCCCGCGGCGCAACTGATATCTTCCTCCCATGGAACCCTTCAAGATCAAGTCCGTCGAGACTATACCGTTCACGACGCGCGCCGAGCGAGAGGCTGCTCTGCGCGAGGCCGGGTACAACATGTTCAATCTCCCCTCCAGCCTGGTCACTATCGACCTGCTCACCGACTCCGGCACTTCGGCGATGTCGGACCGGCAGTGGGCGGCCATGATGGTTGGCGACGAGTCATATGCGGGGAGCGCGAACTACTACCGCTTCGAGGACACCATACGGCGCATCACGGGATACAAGCACGTCATCCCCACCCATCAGGGTCGCGTGGCCGAGAATCTCCTGTTCACGAGCCTGGTGAAGGAGGGAGACCATGTCCCCAACAACATCCACTTCGACACGACGCAGGCGAACGTCGAGCACCAGGGCGGCGTTGCGGTAAACTGCGTGATCGATGAGGCATACGATCCCGTGGCCGACATCCCCTTCAAGGGAAACATGGACCTCGCCAAGCTGGACCGAGTGCTGGCCGAGGTGGGCCGTGAGCGGATACCGCTGGTCATGCTCACCATCACCAACAACTCCGGCGGTGGGCAGCCGGTGAGTCTGGAGAACGCACGCGCCGTATCCGATTGGTGCCGCCGGCACGGGATCCCCTTCTTTTACGACGCCTGCCGCTTCGCCGAGAACGCCTATTTCAACAGGGTGCGAAGTGGGCTAGCCGAATCCATCCCCGAGCTGGTGCGGGAGTTCTTCGACCTGGCCGACGGCTGCACCCTGTCGGCCAAGAAGGACGGCCTGGTGAATATCGGCGGCTTCGTCGCGCTGAACGATGATGCGCTGGCCACCGAGATCACCAACATGCTGATCCTAATCGAGGGCTTCCCCACGTACGGCGGGCTCGCGGGGCGCGACATGGCGGCCGTCGCGCAAGGGCTGGTGGAGGTGCTCGACGCACGCTACCTGGAGCACCGCATACGACAGATCGCAGAGTTCGGCAAGGCGCTGTGCGACGCCGGCGTTCCGATAGTGCTCCCCGTTGGCGGCCACGCGGTCTATCTTGATGCCAAGCGCTTCCTGCCTCACATCCCGCAGGAGCAGTTCCCCGCTCAGGCTCTGACGTGTGCGCTTTACCTGGAAGGCGGAATCCGCGGAGTCGAGATAGGCGGGCTCATGTTCGGGGCGAACGGAAAGTGTACACCAAGAGCCACCTGGACTACACCGCCCAAGTGTGCGCCGCCCTCTACCGGGATCGATCGTCTATTCGGGGCCTGAGAATCACCTACGAGGCGCCGGTCCTGCGCCATTTCACGGCGAGGCTGGAACCGGTCGCGTAGCGTCCGGCGCTCTATCCAGGCCGCCCCAACGCCGACGGCTCCCCGGCCGCTGTCTCGGGACCGGTGCCCTCGGCTCTCGCCGCCGCGGGCAGGAGCACCCTCACCGTAGTCCCCTTCCCGGGCTCG
>JBHIEQ010000299.1:0-3762 GCA_046760725.1 Gemmatimonadales bacterium | reverse complement strand
CGCACGGTTTGTACCGCGGGAGCTCCTTCTGTTCGAGCAGCATCACCGCGACCCCCTGGCGGGCTAGCTCGTACGCGGCGGTCGCGCCCGCCGGCCCCGCACCAACCACGATCACGTCACAATCCATCGCATGCTTCCTCATCACTCCAGTCACACGTCAAGGGAACCCCGACGCACACCAACTGTTCGCTGCACACGTTCTACGATTATCCAGTCATTCCCGCTCGAACACCACCTCCCCCTCCACGACCGTCAGATCCACCTTCACGTCCTCGATCTCTACCGGATCGATCTCGAAGATATTCCGAGACAAGACGACGAGATCCGCATACTTGCCGACCTCGATCGTGCCGAGATCGTCCTCCAGATACGCGGCGTACGCGTTGTTGGTCGTGTAGGCAGCCAGTGCCTCGGCGACCGTGATCTTCTGCCCAGGCACCCAGCCCCCGGGGTTCCTGCCGTCGATCGTGCGGCGCGTGACGGCTGCATAGACCCCAAGCACAGGATCGAGCGGCGCCACCGTCCAGTCGCTCCCGAACGCCAGCCGGCCACCCGCGTCGATCAGGTCCCTGAACGCGTACGTCGTCTTGATCCGGTCCGGCCCGATCCGCTTCTCGGCCCAGCGCCCGTCGTCGATCGCATGGTAGGGCTGCATCGAGGAGATCACGCCCTCGGCCCCGATGCGCCGGATGGCACTCCGCGTGAGATGCTGCGCGTGCTCGATACGAAACCGGCGATCCCTAGCGCTGTTCTTCTCCCGCGCCTCCCGGAAGACATCCAGCAGCCAGTCGTTTGCCCGGTCACCGATCGCGTGTACCACGACATGCAACCCGGCGCGGTCGGCACCGATTATGTCCCCCCGCAAGACGGCTGTGTCGGTGACTACGAGACCCGACGTCCCAGGGTCGTCCAGGTAGGGCTCGTAGAACCAGGCGGTCGTTGAGCCGAGCGAGCCGTCCACGAACCCCTTGACCGCACCCCAGAACAGACGGTGGTTGCCGCGTCCCTCGTCCTCGATGTACTTGGCGAGTCGCTCCCATGTGCGGAGCGGCACGGCCGCGTACACTCTGAGCTTGAGTCTGCCGCTCCTTCTGGCCCGACGGTACGTCTCGAAGCCGCTCCAAGAGCCCATGTCCGTTACGAGCGTCACCCCGCGCTCCAGCGCGTGCCGAACCGCCGCATCCAGAGCGCGATCCAGCTCTGCCTCCGAGCGCTCCGGGACCACGCTGCCTACCAGCGCCTGCGCCGCGTCCTTGAGAATGCCCGTCGGGGTGCCGTCGGGATACCGCACGATGGTTCCACCCGAAGGATCGGGCGTCTCGTCCGTGATGCCGGCGAGCTCCAGCGCGCGCGTGTTCGCGAGACCCATGTGCCCGTCCAGCCGGCTCACGAACACCGGTGTCTCCGCGGTCACGGAGTCGATCCAGTCGCGGCGCGGCAACTCACCACCCCACAGCTCGTGATCCCACGTACCTCCCAGTATCCACTCGCGAGGATGCTGGGCGGCGAATGCCGCTATCCTGCCTATGAACTCCTCGGGAGTCGCGGCGTCCCTCAATTGGACCGAGGCGAGCTCGAAGCCGCCTTCGATGAAATGCGTGTGCGCATCCATGAAACCGGGCACCAGCAGGCGACCCTCGAGATCCACGACGGTCGTGCGCGGCCCGATGAGCCCCCGTGCCTCCCCGTCACCACCCACGAAAACGATGCGCCCGTGCTCCGATGCGACGGCCGTGGGCCACCGACCGCCGGGACGCGCGTCCGGGCCGGTCCATACGGTGCCACCCAGCAGGACCAGCTCGGCGGGTTCGTCCTTGGGTATCACGAGCGGGACTCCGGCCATCCCGGCCAGCAAGATTGCCGCCCGTAACGTCTTTCCGGCATGCACTTTTCCTTCCTCCTCGGTGGGCAGCGGGAAGATGGCAAGGGTCGCCCCGCTGGCACAACTCGCGGCACCTGGATACGCTGGCGCGCGAAAACGATTGCAGGGGGACCCGGGGGGCGGCGTAACCTGTGCGCAGCACGCTGAGCGGCAGTACGCTGTACGCTGCGGGGACCTGGGTACTGCATACTGCGCACTGCGTGCTGCACGCTGCGGAACTGAGCGCTCACTCACCCGGCGTTCGGGCGACAAAACTGCGAGGGGGCGGCTCAAGCTGCCCCACTATAACGACATATGCCACAACCACTTAAGAATTGACCGCTATGACTTGCGCCCCGAGTCAGCTACATTTGACACCCATGGATCTCAGGCCGATCTATGGGCACGATGTTTTGCTCGACCGGCTGGACGGCGCTCTCGCCTCCGGCCGGTTCCCGCAAGCGACCCTGTTTGTGGGCCCGCCGGGCGTCGGCAAACAGCGACTGGCCCTCTGGGTAGCTCAGGGGCTGCTGTGCGAATACGGCCCCGGTGCCCCCTGCGGTGAATGCGGCCCGTGCCACAGGGCGCTGGGACTCGTCCACCCGGACGTCCACTGGTTCGTCCCCATCCCTCGCCCCAAGGCTTCCGACCCCGGTAAGCAGATCGAGGAAGCGAGGGACACTCTGGCGGCGCTGCTCGAAGATAGGCGGCAGACTGCACTCTGGACCGCGCCCGAGGGCATGGCCAGCCACTCGCTGGCCTCGGTGCGGCTGCTCCAGCGGTCCGTGGCGCTCACTCCCTTCGAGGGAAGGCGCAAGGTAGTGATCCTGGGTGACGCGGAGCGCCTGGTCGTGCAGGAAGCGAGCCCCGAGGCAGCCAACGCGATGCTCAAGGTCCTGGAGGAGCCGCCCGCCGACACGACCCTGATCCTCACAGCCGCTGACCCCCAGGCGCTCCTGCCCACGATCCGGTCACGACTCATACCATTCCGGGTCCCGCGCGTCACGGACGAGGCCGTGCGGCGCTTCCTCACGAGCGAGATCGACCCGCCCCCCGAGGGCCATGCGCTCGAGCGCCTGGTGGTCCTGGCCGAGGGCGGCATCGGCCGCGCGCTGGCGGGCCTGGACGGAGCCGAAGATGACGCCGATCGCGCCGCGCAGGCGCTCCTGGACGCCGTTCGGAAGGGCCCCGAGGTATGGCTGCCCCTGGCCCTCAAGCAGCCTCCCTGGGCCGCGCGAGGCGATTTCAGCGCCGCTCTGGACGCGCTGGCGGTGCGAATCCGCGCCCGCCTCGAGGAGGGGGCCGCACTGGAAGGCGCAGCCCTTCGGCCCTGGCTCGAAGCCCTGCGCCGGGTGGAACGGACCCGCGCCGAAGCCCAGACGAACGCCAACCCGCAGCTCGCGCTGGCAGTTCTTGCGGAAGACCTGGAGGCGCTCCTATGAGCCTGTCGCACATCGACCACAGGGGAAGAGCCCGGATGGTTGACGTGGCCGACAAGCCGCTCAGCGTCCGAACCGCGCGGGCCGCGGGAACCATACGCATGTCTCCGGACGCTTATCGGCTGGTGGAAGAAAACTCGGGCCCCAAGGGTGACGCGCTGTCCACGGCCGAGCTGGCAGGATCAACCGCGGCCAAGCGGACGGCGGAGCTGATTCCGCTGTGCCACCCGATAGGGCTCGACCACGTGGAGGTCACGGCCGAGCTCGACCCCGCTCTTCCGGGCGTCCGAGTCGAGGCATCGGCGAAAGCGGTGGGACGCACCGGCGTCGAGATGGAGGCGCTCACGGCGACGGCGGTGGCGCTCCTCACGGTGTACGACATGGTAAAGTCCGCCGGACACGAGATGGAGATCGGGGACATTCGATTGATCCAGAAAGCCAAGGAGGAGCTACGATGACGCT
>JBHIEQ010000298.1:0-3791 GCA_046760725.1 Gemmatimonadales bacterium | reverse complement strand
CAGTGGGTTCCGTTGTCTCCACCAATCTTCCGCTAGAGGCGCGCACGGATTTCACCGTGCGGTGATGCCCCTGCCGAACGCATAGTCGATACACTGCCCGATATCCGCCCATGCCCACAGTGACCGTAACCCGCCGCGTGCACTTCAACGCCGCGCACCGTCTGCATAATCCCGACCTCTCGGACGAGGAGAACCGCAAGCTGTTTGGCCCGTGCAATAATCCGAACTACCATGGGCACAACTACGAGCTCGACGTGTCGGTAGAAGGCGAGATCGACCCGGTGAGCGGATTCGTAGCCAACCTCGACGAGATCAAGCGGCTTGCGGAGGAGCTGGTGTTGGCCAAGCTCGACCACAAGAACCTGAATCTGGACGTCCCCGAGCTGGCCCGGACGATCCCCACCGCGGAGAACATGGTCGTGCTGATCTGGGAGATGCTGGAGGGGCGTCTCCCAGGCAGGCTCAAGAAGCTGGTGCTCTGGGAGACGCCCAGAAACTACGTGGAGTACGAGGGCCGCTGAATCAGGCTTCCGGCCAGAATCCGGCGAACGCCCCTGCGGTGAGCAGACCGTAGATCAAGGCCTCCACGACTGTCTTCGCGGTGGAACTCCACGGCCGGGCGAACCATATGGAATCGGCGATTCCGCCGAAGCCGTAGGCCAGCCAGGCCGCCGTCCCGGCTACGCGGAACACGGCGAGGTACTCGTCACCCGGCGACATCGTTCGCCCCGTGATGTACGCCACTACGATGCCAACGACGATGTAATAGACCAGAGTAAGGATCATAGGGGTCGCCATGCTGGTCCCGAACCCGGGCCTGGCCACCGTGATCAGCGCTACCGGTCCCTCCTTCATCTTCTGCT
The DNA here is from genome assembly GCA_046760725.1 of Gemmatimonadales bacterium. Taxonomy (GTDB): domain Bacteria; phylum Gemmatimonadota; class Gemmatimonadetes; order Gemmatimonadales; family GWC2-71-9; genus JBHIEQ01. Next base: position 2,928 of record JBHIEQ010000298.1, on the reverse strand, counting down.
GGTGCGCGGGCTCCCTCGCGGCGCCGCCCGTGGCGAAGGGCACCATATACTGGCCCGGCGCCAGGTTCTGCCCTCGAAGCGCGTCGCGCAGGGCGTCCTCATCAGCGACCCCCTTCCAGTCCTGCTTGCGGTGGGGAGATACCGTCCAGAACAAAGCGCTCACGACCCATACCAGCACGGCCGCTATCAGGATCGGGAGCCACAACGCGAAGATGGAGACCATCCGTGCCTCCGGATTGAGGTCGCGGATAAGCTAGGGACCCTCGCTTGCGCGTCAAATGCGCGGGGCCCAGGCGCGCCCCGATCCGGGATCTCAGAGCGAGACCGCCTCCATCGTCTTCTTCACCGCCTCCGCCGATTTCTCCAGCGCTGCCCTCTCTAGAGCGGTGAGCTCGACCTCCACGATCTCGATGAGGCCGCCAGCGCCCAACTTGCAGGGCACGCCCAGGTAGAGGCCGTCCAACCCGTACTCCCCGTCGAGCCACGCTGCGCACGGAAGAAGCCGCCTCTTGTCCTTGACGATTGCCTCCACCATCTGCACCGCCGCGGCCGAGGGGGCGTAGTAGGCCGAGCCAGTCTTGAGATAACCGACTATCTCCGCTCCGCCCTTGCGGGTCCGTTCGACGATTGCGTCGAGCTCGTTCGCGTCGGTGAACTGGGTGACGGGAACGCCGGAGACGGTCGTGTAGGAAATGAGCGGCACCATCGTGTCTCCGTGACCGCCCAGCACCATCGCCTGTATGTCTTCCACCGACACATCCAGGGCCTCGGCGAGGAAAGCGCGGTAACGGGCCGTGTCCAGGATCCCAGCCATTCCGACGACGCGCTCCCGTGGGAAGCCCGTGACCTCCTTAGCGACCCAGCACATGACATCGAGAGGATTCGATACCATGATGACGATCGCCTCGGGCGAGCACTTCTTGATCTCGACGCTCACTGACTTCACGATGTCGGCGTTGGTCTTGACGAGGTCGTCGCGGCTCATCCCCGGCTTCCGCGCAATGCCGGCGGTCACCACGAACAGATCGCTACCCCCGGCCTCTTCGTAATCGTTCGCCCCAACCACACGGGAGTCGAACCCCTCGATCGGGGCGGACTCCCACTGATCGAGGCCCTTTCCCTGAGGAATACCCTCCAGCACATCCACCAGTACGACTCGCTTCGCAAGTTCCTTTTCCGCCAGCCGCTGAGCAGTAGTGGCGCCCACGTGGCCGGCCCCCACAACCGTGATCTTATTCATTGTCAGTCACTTCCCGGTTTCGACAGTTGGCACACAAGCCCTGCGGGCCTCTCAGCCGCTCACGCTCGCCGCCGACAGGTCGCGGGGCCGCTGCTCCTCCTCGAGCCGGATCCCCAGCCGGCGAATGGCCTCATACAAGACGATCCCCACAGCCGTTGCTAGGTTCAGATTCCGCACAGTGCCTCGCATCGGAATCCGGAATATCCGCTCGCGGTGCTTCTCGCGGATGCGACGCGGCATGCCCGACGTCTCGTTCCCGAAAACCAGAACCGATTTCTCCGAGAAAGGCGCTTCGAGATAGGACCGGCCACCGTGGGCCGAGAAATACAAACACCGTTCGCGAGAGACGACCTGACGGAACCAACGCCACTCGGGGTGCAGCCAGAGATCTACGTCCTCCCAGTAGTCCAGGCCGGCACGTCGCAACCGCTCGTCGTCGAGAGAGAACCCCAGTGGGCCTATCAGATGGAGAGCGGTGTCGGTGGCCGCGCAAAGACGCGCGATGTTACCCGTGTTGGGCGGGATCTGTGGCTCGATCAGAGCGACGCCCAGGGCCACGCCTAAGGACCCTCCGGTAGCTTCCCGCTATCGGCGGCATCGTGCTCACGCCACCTCGCGCCGCCTCCCTCGAACTCCTCGCGCTTCCATACAGGGAGTCTGAGCTTTGCCTGCTCGATCAGGAACCGGCACGCCTCGAACGCCTCGGCCCTATGCGGCGCGCCCGCCACCACCGCTATGCTCGGCTCGCCCGTTGGCACGGTGCCGACACGATGCTGCATCACACAGCGCGCATCCGGCCACCGGCCGGCCGCCTCAGCGATGATGCGCTCGACCTCCTCTCGCGCCATCTCCTCGTACGTCGAGTACTCGATGGCGGTTACCGGGCCGTCCTCCGCGCTGCGGCGCACAGAGCCGACGAACAGTACCGTGGCTCCCATGCCCTCGCCCGCTACCGCCGCCAGGAGCGAGTCCGTATCGATGGGATCCCGCGTGAGAGATGCGACGAGCATCAGCCACCGGCCAGCGGCGGCAACAGCGCCATCTCATCCCCGTCCGCGAGCAACCGGTCATACAGCGCATGCTCACGATTGACGGCGACAAGCGGCCGATCGGGAAGCCCCGCCGCTCGAGCGCCCGTCAGCTCCCTCACGGCGCTCACCGCGTCCCGCACTGTGGCTCCGACGGGAAGCTCGAGATCACACTGCTCGCGCCCGAGCAACTCGTGATAGCGAGCGAAGAACCTACACCGAACCCTGAGGGTCGCGCGACTGGTCACCGCCCGCTCAGCATGCAAGCTCATACGCCCAGGCAATATAGCTCGGGCAGGCGGCCAAATCAGCCTGACACGGCCTCGCCTGCAACAAACGCACGCGATCCTTCGTAGGAAGATCGTCGGCTTGACTGTACCGGAGGGAGCCCCGACTTTCCGGCACACTTCCCGCCTCGAATGAGGATCACAGCCATATGTGGAGACGCGAGACGAAAGGACTCATGGGGAGCTTGCTCGTGCTCGGGCTCGTATGCCTGCGCCCCGGTGCCGCAGCCGCCCAGTTCAACGAGCCGCCCCCGCCCGCCGCCTACGCTCTGCAAGGCGTCACGATGATTGCGCCCGACGGGCACCGTACCGAGGGCGTCACGATCGTCGTGCACGGGGCCATGATCGAGGCCATTGGACCGAACGTAGAGGT
>JBHIEQ010000297.1:0-3800 GCA_046760725.1 Gemmatimonadales bacterium | reverse complement strand
AAGTTCTTCGGGTTCCATACACCGCGCTCGTCGCAGTCACGCAGCAGCCGGAGCAGTATGCGCCGCGCCACGGCAGAGACGTCCAGCATGCCGAGGCGCGCGAGAAGCTCGATCCAGTGCAGTGCGAACGGCAGGTCCTTAGGGTTGCCGGCGCTGTCCGCCTGGAGAGGGTCTCCCAACATCTGGAAAGTAGGCTGGATGATCTTGCGACCGATCTTGATGACGTACGTGCGCTTCGTCTCGGGCGTCCCCAGATAGACCCCGAGACGTTCCACGAATCCGGCTCTCTCTCGTTGCAGGCCGGGCATGTAGGCTAGCAGCGCCACAGAGAACAGACTCGGCGGATAGGCTTCGGGATTGAGCAGATTCCTCGATCCGCGACGGATGATCGGTTTCTGGGCCGCCTCACTCCTCAGGAATTGCGAAACCCTGCTCGCTATACGGTGCGCCGCGCCCCTAACCCTCGGATCCTCGATATGGCCCGCATGGGCCAGAGCGGCCGCGGCGGCCTCCCGCATCTGATCACGAACCCACTCGCCCAGCGGCGGGTTGGACTTGACGGCCTTGCGATACTCGAAAAACAGGGTCGGATTCTCGTCGCGCGACAACAGGCGGAAGAGAACCCGCTCCGCCAGCCGGTAGGGCCGCTCCCCTGCCGGCAGCCCAAGCTCAACGAGCTGACGGTATCGCGCCACTGTCCCGACATCGCGGATACCCTGCGCCTTGTTGGGGGTGATCCCGAGGATGTTTCCGCCCCAGAGACCGTTGTCCTTCTGCTTCTTGATGACCTGCACGACCGGCTTGTAGCTGGTCAGCTCCTCCCGCAGCAGCGCGAGGTCCCGCTCGGAGGCCGACCCCGGCGGCAGGATCTCCTGCACCGTCCTCCAGCGAATCGCTGCGCAGGCGTGCTCGCGCAGCCAATTGACGGGAACGGGAAGTTGGTCGGGTAGGTCCAGGAGAGGGTACTCCGTCCGGCGTTTTGCGGCAAAAATCGGCCGGGAACATACCGGGTTTGGCCCAATTCGGCCAGTGCTTTATCGCCCGCCCTCAGGGCCTTCCCCGCGCCCGCCTCAGGCGCAGCCGCTCGCCTTGAGGCCGGTACGGGGCGTCGGGGAACCATGCTGGGAACTCTCGGGCTCTCCCCAGCAACGAGGCCAGCCGGATCATGAGTCTCGCCTGTTGAGCCGCTCCCTCGAATGACAGCTCGGCGTCCAGCTCGTCGCTCGGCTGGTGATAGCGCTCCCAGACGAATCCGGGCTCGATTTCGCGCGCGCCCGTGCCCCCCGAGTCCGGCGGCGCGTGGCCGCTTCTCAAATAGAGAACCGGGATGCCGGCCTCGGCGAAGGGTAAGTGATCGGATCGGTAGAAGAACCCCCTCTCAGGAGCAGGGTCATCTCCAACGATGAGTCCTTCGTCGCGGGCCGCGCTGTCGAAGTACGCGCCGAGAGTCGAGAGATCCGCTCCGACTGCCACGGCCCCGCGAGTGACGCCGGCCACGTTCGCACCGTCGATATTCACCAGGGCCGCGATCCGCTCGAGCGCCATCCCCCCATCAGCCACAAGAGCCCTGGCGCCCAGAAAGCCGGACTCTGCTCCGCTGGTTGCCAGAAAGACGACCGATCTCCGCTCCGGCGCGCGCCCTCGAGCCAATCCCGCGCCTGCGGCAAGAAGTGTCGCGACACCGGAGGCGTTGTCGATCGCCCCATTGTAGATAGAGTCTCCGTCGACAGGCCGGCCGACGCCGAGGTGGTCGTAGTGGGCCATCAGCACGACCGACTCTGCGGGCTGCGCGGCGTCGCGCGGCGCCAGTTTGGCCACCACGTTCACCCCTTCCGTCGCACGCACGGTACTCTGAAAGTGAACTACCACGTGGGCACCGAGAGGTATGGGTTGGAACTCGCGAGCTTGGGCCTTGAGCACCAGCGCGTCGAAATTCTTGCCTGCGGCCCCTACTATCCGGCGGGCGGCGCCCTCCGAAAGCCACCCTGCGAAGCGCAAGGTCTCCGTCGGACGCTCAGGAAGGAGCAGCTGCTCGGCGAGCCAGCTGTTCTGAATGGCGCTCCACGGCACCAGCGCGCTCTCTTCCGAGTGGACGAGCAACACACCCACTGCGCCGAGCCTGGCCGCCTGCTCTAACTTGTAGCTCGACGTGCCGTAGTAGGTCAGCCTCCGTCCCTCGAAGCGAGACCAATCGGTGAGGCCGGGATCGTTGGCGAGAACCATCAGGATCTTGCCGGTAACCGGCGCGTCACCGAAGTCGTCCCACTGCCACTCCGGCGTGCTGATGCCGTACCCCGCGAAGACGATCTCGGCGTCTGCCGTCACATTGGCTTGGGGCCACAACGGACGAGCTACGTACTCGTCGGGGTATGCGAGTGCTGTGGTTCGAGTGCCCACGCCCACGATGATCGAGGGCTCGGAGCGAATGCCCGAGAGGGGGAAACGGTGAAAGTAGCTGCCGTCGGGGGCGGCTGGCGCGAGCCCCACAGCCTCGAACTGTGCCGCGATATAGGTCGCGGCTAGCTGCGCTCCGCGAGTGCCCGTCGCACGTCCTCCGAGGAGATCGTCGGAGAGAAACCTCGTGTGCGCCCTGATCAGCTGAGCAGTGGGCACCGCGATCGCCCTATCGAGATCGCTCTTGCGGGAGCTGTCTGGTAGCTGTGCGGTACCCGGCTGGGGCACAGCTGCGGCAATGATCACGGCGCTCGCGATGGCGTGCTCGGTCCGTCCAAGTCTCATCGTCCTCGTGTCTCTTTCGGACACACGGCTGTCCAGATTCCACCCTTCCTACCCCAGGCATCCTCGCTCGCCAAAACCAGAGTGGAGTCATTCAGGAAGTCGATCGCCTCTCCCTGAGGCTCACGGAAACCGATCTCGCACGGCGGGCCAGCCGCCCGGAGCGCGCCGTCGGGCTCGATCTCGAGGAACACTATGCGGCTGTACGTCCTAAGGGCGATGCGCGCCCCGTCGGGGCTGTACGCCGCGCCGGTTACCCACTCGAGGGGCCTCCTGGGCGAGGGTACCGCGAGCGTGTCGGTCAACACCGCGACCGTGCTCTCAGCCAAGCGCTCCAATGGGGCGATGCGGTAGCGCCGGATCGCGCTACGTCCGCCCTTGGTGAAGAGGGAGATCTCGCCGTCGCCTGCTACGGCCAGGGCCTCCACATCGTGCGGTCCGTCGGGATAAGTGACGACTAGGGCGTGTGCGGGCGCGGTGGGATTCGTTCCTCCGTCCCGGGGCAATCGAGCGGGCTCAGGCACGATGTAGATCGTGACCGTCGAGCGTCGTTCCAGGTTGTCTCCCGTATCCGCGATATAGAGACAGGGCTCGGTCGACTCAGGGCAGGGGCCCGCCGCGATGTCTTCCCAGTCGATCGCCCGCCCACCCGTCACGCGTACTGATCCCAGATTCTCCCCGTCCAGGGTCGTCGCGTAGAGCAAGGGTTCGTCGCCCGAGTCGTTGTGCGCCCACAAAACGCCTTCATGCCGGCGGCTTGCGGCAATACCCGAGCACTCCCTGAGGAGCGGTGAGGCGAACGACCCGTGCCGATCCACCCGCGTCGCCTCGATTACCTGGGCCCGCCCAGCGTGGCCGCCGAGCCACGGCAACGAGAGGGCAAGTAGCACACACCGCACAGCCGATCTCATCCCCAGTATAGTAGCCGCGAGCTTGCCCGCGGGAAAAGGAACGCGGTACCTTGACGAGCCATGCTGGAGAGGCTGAAGTCGGGAACCGTCGAGAAGCTACCCGACCGCGTGAAGCTCGAGGGCCGGGTGCTGTTTCTGGTCGATGACGCCGAG
>JBHIEQ010000296.1:0-3853 GCA_046760725.1 Gemmatimonadales bacterium | reverse complement strand
GATGCCGCACGTGCCCATGTGGACGGTTATCTTCGCGCGTCCCGCGCCGTCGCGCAGCACCGTCTGGCGCCTCATGCGCTCGGCGATCTTGTCGAGGTCTTCGGGCTTGAGTTTAGCCATCGCCCTCTCCCGCGTCCGGGGCCGCCGCGGCCACCGGCTGAAAAGGCGTGCACCATCCCTGCGAGGTAGGGCAGCTCGGTGGGAACAATAATAGTGATGCGCCCTCCGGGACCACCCGGCCCCCCGGGGCCCCCGTTCGAGCCCGCACCCCCCGCTCCGCCGGCACCAGCCGGGCACCCGTTCTGGCCTGCTGCACCCTTCGCTCCATTCTGGCCGTCCCTGCCCCGTCCACCAACTCCGCCCTGCGACTCGATCACCAACCAGTCAGCAGGTGGGACCACGTCCGCGTCAGCGAAGACGTAGAACGGAGGGGCCGCGCCGGGTTTGATCTCGGCTACCAGCAGACGCTCGTAAAAGGGCGAGCTCACAAGACCCAGTCGCACTACGACATCCGGACCGGGCGCGCCAGCCACGCCCCGCCGTCCAGGCGCACCTTCGAACAAGAAGCTCCTCGGGAGACAGGAGTATTCCGGCACTATCTCCGTGGTGTCGGCAATCGAGGGCTTGTCGCGCATGACCGTACGGAGCGAGAAGCCGGAGATCACGCTCAGCAGCGGGTCGGCGTGGGTATCCCATGAGCCGTCGTCTCTCGCCAGCGCCTCCCTGCTCCACCGCCTCAGGAACACCATGTGGAGATCCGGCGGCTCATCCTGGTCATACCGGGTGGCGAAGGGCAATGCGGTGCCGTCGTCCAGCAGCGCCCAGTACTCCGAGTGAATCGTCTCACCGGGACATGCCACCTCAGGCGATGCGGTGACCCGAAGACCGGTGATGTGTGCGAGCAGTCCCGGATCAGGCGCGAAGTCGGGCGGAGGTCTGGAAGAGCAGCCGGCTAGAATCACCAGAAGAGCCCACGGCACGACGGTGGCCCGACCCTTCCCCGCTCCCGGCAGCGGAGGCAACACCGCACCCCATCGCAGCCCAACGGCAGCGATGCCGTCGTGCCATCCTCCCGTCATGCCGTCGTTCCGTCGTTCCGTCGTCCCGTCATCCCGTCGTCCCTCCATCCCCAGCCTCACCCTCCCCTCGTATGCATCTCGCGATGGGGATCCGCGCGCAGTGCTTCCACCTGGTAGAGCGGCCCGCGCTCGCCGAGCGCCAGGCGCTCCTCCGCCCCGCGGTCCCGCCGCTGCCGCCATATCCCAGCGATACGCTCTCTTAGCTCGGCATCCGAGGCTCCCGAGCGCACCAGCTCCCGCAAGTCGATGCCCTGCGAGGCGTAGAGGCACGTGAACCAGATGCCGTCGGCGGTGAGGCGGCTTCGGTCGCAGTCGTGGCAGAACGGCTCCGACATCGACGCTATCACACCGAACACCGTACCGTCGTCGAGCTGGAACCTCTCTGCCGGAGCCGGAACACGTTGGCCCCGGTCAAGGGGCTCCACCCCAGCCCGCGCTTCTCTGACGCGATGCAGTATCTCCGCGCGGGTAACGACATCCTCACGCCGCCACCGCGTGGCGCCACCCACATCCATGTACTCGATGAACCGAATCTCGACGCCGGCCTCGCGACCGTACGCGAGTAGATCTACCAGCTCGTCGTCGTTGAAGCCGCGCACGACAACGACGTTCACTTTCACGGGGTCCAAGCCGGCTACTTGCGCCGCGTCGATGCCGTCGAGGACATCGGCGTGGCGTGTGCTCTTGACATGCTGCCGGAAGCGCTCGGGCCGCAGGGTGTCCAGGCTCACGGTAACTCGGTCGAGTCCCGCCTCGCGCAACGGCGCAGCATAGCGGCCGAGGAGCATTCCGTTCGTAGTCAACGCGATGTCCAACACACTACCATCGCGACGCAGCAGGGACACCAGTTCGGGCAGATCTTGACGTAGCAGGGGTTCTCCGCCGGTGATGCGGACCTTCGACACGCCGAGTGTCGCGAACACCTGCACCAACCGCTCGATCTCTTCGAATCGCAAGATGGAGTCTCGTGGTAGCCAAACGTATTCGTCCTCCGGCATGCAGTACCTGCACCGGAGGTTGCATCTGTCGGTGACCGAGACCCGAAGGCTCCCGAGGCGGCGGCCGAAGCGGTCGTGCTCCACAGTGGCATGGATTGTAAGACGGTGACGCGGGGCCTGCCAGGGCTCACCCGCTCTCCGCGTTGGATGGGTCCGCGGCCCTGTGATCCACGTCACTCGGAGCAGGTGAGGGGCATACGGGTCGGATCGGTTAGGTTGTCCTGTGCGAGGACAATTGCAGCGCCCTGCAACTCGTTGCCGGCAAGATCGTCTCCGGACCCCGGCCGCGAAGCGTAACAATCACAACCGGTTGTGCGTGTTCCTAAAGATCCGGGAACCATGGCACGGTTTTAGCAATTGAGTTAGGGTGACAGCAAAGCCAAATGGCGAAGGGAGAACACGTACCGGAGATCGACATGAGCGCGCTAATTGCCGGCGACGTATCGCTACTCGAACGCGAGCTCGACAGAACGATCGAGCTTCTTCTCCCGATGGTCGAGGATCTGATCCAGCGCCTCGCGCCCGACCAGATAGTGACCAGCGAGGTGGACGAGTGGGGCTACGTTACGTCCGCCCCGGTACGGTTTACCGACGGTGTCGGCTCGGGACGCGCGGTCGCGCAACTGTTCCGGTATCGGGACATGGTGCGCATCGACGTTGAGCTCGACCACAACCGGAAGCTGGCGCATGCCGACGGATCGCCGTCGGAGCGTCGCTGCTTCTTGAACGACTACGTGGCATCGGTGATGCTCGCGCCCGGATCCGAGCGTCTGCCCGACGACTTCAGGAGAACCGTACTGCGCGGCATGAAGGGTGCCCTGGATGCCGTACGGCGCCACAACCGCAAGCATTCGGAGCCGTGGCATCAGATTCGGGTGACGGCCGGATAGCGCACACCCGCGAACTTACTTCGCGGTCTCGATTGCGACGCTCGCCCAGGATCCCGGTAGGTCGATCACGTACCGCGCGTCGCCGATAAAGACCACGCGCGAGCGGCTCCGCTCCTCCACTTCATAGAACGGGAATCGGGCCCAACTGAGGAAGTTGCGCGCCCGGGGCTCCGCCGAGGCCTTGTCGGCGCGCGGATCCAGCCCAGCGTCGATCACCGTCTCATATAGATCGAACATCGGGCGCCGCAAGAAAGAGAAGTCGCCGAATCGGTAGAGATCGCCGTCCTCGATCACCACGGTCCGACTGAACGGCGTGACCGGAAGCGGGCCCACCATCAGCCTCGTGGGCGGGGAAAGACCCTGTTTCACCAGCGAGCGAGCGACAATCCATCGGGACGCCACATTTCCGATGGCCATGGCCGCGATGTACCCGGCAAGCGTGAGGAGCGCGATCTGCGCCGGCCGCCCGACCATTTCCCGCTTCCCGTTTCCCGGCAGTACCCATCCCTTACGCGCTGCGTAGATGCCAAAGGCCAAGATCCCCCACACCCACGGATCGACTATGAACAACGTGTCACCGTAGAACCACCGGGATGAGAACGGCATGAGCCATCTCATGCCGTAGGTATTGAGAAAATCCAGGAACGGATGGGTCAGCACGCCGAGGAATGAGAGCAGCAGGAGCTGACTTACAACGATCGGCCTCTCGGGAACCCGTCCTCCTCGGCGGCGCACGAGACGGTCCCACGCCAGCATGACTGCCGTCACGACTAGCGGCAGGAGTCCCACTGCGAGGATACCGTGCGTCACTCCACGACGGAACCACAGTGCCGTCGTCGGATCCCACAAGTAGGCCAACACATCTATGTCGGGCGCGTTGGCGGCC
>JBHIEQ010000295.1:0-3883 GCA_046760725.1 Gemmatimonadales bacterium | reverse complement strand
TCCTGTGATGCGGGAACGCCCTCGATCTCCGATTCGCCCGCGATGAGCCCTGCTAGGATCAGGGCCCTATGCGTGATGCTCTTGTCTCCCGGGGGACGGACAGCGCCCTCGACCGTCACGATCTGTACCGGCGCCGCCAATCAGCGCCAACAGCCAACCAGTCCGCGAGAGCCCTCTGGTCGCCCCGCTCCACCACCGAGCGGAGCTCCGCGACGCTATCATCGAAGCGATCCAGTGCCGCAAGCACCGCGTCCTTGTTCATGTGCAGGATGTCGGTCCACATCTCGACGCTGCTCGCCGCGAGCCGGGTTGTGTCGAGCGCGCCGGTGCCCGGAGACGCGCCCTCAGGGGACGAGCGCGACAGAGTGTTGGCGAGCGCGGACGCGACCGCCTGCGGCAGGTGACTGATCCAAGCCAACAAACGGTCGTGCTGCTCGGCCGCTATCGCGACGGGGTGGGCGTCGAAAACTCGCTCCCAGAAGTCGGCGATCTCTCGTGCCGCATCACCGCCGCCCTCCGGCGCCGTTACATACACCACCCTACCCTGAAACCGGTCTGGTCTTGCAGCTTGGAAACCCGTCTCCTCGGTACCCGCAAACGGATGGGACCCCGCAAAATGACCGGCGAGGCCGAGCCGCACGGCAAGATCCACCGCCGGCCGCTTCACGCTACTCACGTCCGTGCAGATGACGCTTCGCTTTCTCACGAGTGGTGCCAGGGACTCGAGGAGCCGCAGGGTTTCCCCGGGGGGAGCTGCGAGAACCAGCAACTCCGCCGCGCGCACGACTCGAGCCGCACTGTTGGCCAGCTCCGTCACGGCTCCCGCCCGAACTGCAGCCGCACCGTCCTTGGGCTCGAGAGTGTGGGCGATGATGCGAGAGATCCCTGCCTTCGCGGCTCCCCAGGCAACCGACCCGCCGATCGCACCGAGGCCGATGACACCGAGCCTTTCGGGACGCATGGCTTCAGGGCCGATCGGTTGCGCCGCTCCGGCGTTGAAGGACAGGCCCCCGCTCTTTCACCCGTGCATGGAGCAGCGCCCGGTCCGCGCGGTTCACCGTCTCCTCCAGGGTCTCATTGTCTTCCCTGACCGCCCAGCCGATAGTGAATGGGACCGGAGCCGCCTTTGGCGCCGCCTCCTGGAACCGGCGCGCGACATCCTCGATGTGGTGGGTATCGTCACCGAAGAGCAGCACCAGGAACTCGTCGCCGCCGATCCGCACCACTGCATCGCCGGGCCGCACCCGCTGGCTCAGGAACCGCGCTACCTTGAGGAGCACTTCGTCGCCCGCCTGATGCCCGTGCTGATCGTTGTACCGCTTGAAGTGGTCGATATCGACCACCACAGCGCCCCAGACCTCACTCCCCTCGTTGAGCCGCACGGCGAGCTCCGCCAAGTGCCGGCGGTTGTATGCGCCCGTGAGCGGATCTCTGATGGCGAGACCCCGAAGTTCTTGCTCGACCCTCTTCTGCTCGGTGATGTCAACCATGATGCCGTACAGCAGTCTGTCCGCCCGATCGTCGTTTTCCACCGAGTAGCACGTGTCGAGCACGGTCCGCGTCTCGCCGTCCGCTCTCTTGAGCGTGATCTCGAAGTTCCGCAGCTGGCCCTCGACCGCGATCCGCTCCAGTGCCTCACGCCGCCGTTCCAGGTCCTCCCACAGAGAGTCTCTCGCCAGTTCGCGCAGGGTTGCCTTGTCCGGCACCCCTACGAGCTCAAGATACGCAGGATTGGCGTCCACCAGTTCCCCGCGCTCGGTCATCACATAGACGGGCTCGGGAAGGTTCCAGACGAGGTTCCGCAACACGTCCGACCGTCCCAGCTGGCCGGAGGAGCGGTTCCCTGGGGAGCGAGGCTCTTCGGGCATCGCGCTAGTTTAGGAAGCTCGGGCGAGAATCGCCAGTTTTCCGAGAACTCGGACCATCGAGGGCCGCCCTATCGTCATCCCCCCAACCCCCTCCCGATCCGATCCGACTCGATTACGTGCACACCGTATAGACCGAGGTTCGCGGCTTCGACCATGACCTTGGCCACCGAACCGGCACTGACCGGCCGGTACTTTGCCAGCGAGCCCCAGACGAGCGGCGCCAGGACACGTCCGGCGAGTTGGGCGAGGGTTTCACCGAGCCGGCGGTCCTGCCGTGTTCCCAGCAGAAGAGACGGTCTCAGGATCACGAGACTCGTGAACCCCAGCCGCCGGAGAGCCTCCTCTAACTCTCCCTTCACTCTGAGGTAGAAGCTCAGACTGCGTGGCTTCGCCCCCATTGACGACACCAACACGAACTGCTGCGCCCCCCGCCCGCGTGTAGTCCGGGCGAGGGCCAGCGGATAGTCGTAATCGACGCGGCGGAAGGCATCCTTCGATCCGGCCGCCTTCATGGTAGTGCCCAGACAGCAGAAGACGTCGTCGCCCTGGAGCGACGGGTCATCCGACTCGAGTCGCTCGAAGTCCACCAAGCATTCGGTCAGCTTGGGGTGCGAGAGGCCGATTGGGCGCCGGACGAGCGCGGTCACCTCGCGGTAGTGCGGGGACGCCAACACCTCCGTGAGGCACGCGCTACCGACCAAACCGGTGGCGCCGGCTACGAGGGCCGACTTGGACGGCACGGGCGCATCTCCCTGCCTCTACGGCTCCACCCAGTCGGCGATGAAGATGTTGGTCTCTCCCGGGACCGACCCGAACCGGTTCGACGCGAACACCAGCTTCTTGCCGTCAGGTGAGAACATGGGGAAACCGTCGAAGTCCGAGTGCGTCGTCACCCTCGTGAGTCCGCTGCCGTCCACGTTGATCAGGTAGAGATCGAAGTCACGGGGGTCCTCGCTGGCATGGTTCGTCGAGAAGATGATCCGCTCGCCGTCCGGGTGAAAGAACGGCGCGAAATTCGCGCCACCCAGGTTCGTGACCTGCCGTTGATCGCTGCCGTCCGCGTTCATTACCCAGACCTCCAGGCGTCCCGGCCGGATCATGTCGTCGGCCAGGAGAGACTGATAGTCCGCCAGCTCATCGGGATCCGTAGGATGCCACGCACGATAGACGATCTTGCGGCCATCGGGCGAAAAGAACGGTCCTCCATCGTACCCGGGAGTGGTCGTGAGTCGCCGCACGTCGGATCCATCGACATTCATAGTATAGATCTCGAGATCGCCGTCCATCACCGACGTGAACACGATCGTCTCGCCGTCAGGCGATAGAGTGGCCTCGGCATCGTACCGCGGGCTGCGAAACAGCAGCTCGACGCCGTCTCCGTCGGCGCCGGCCGTGTAGATGTCGTAGTCGTAGAGCGCCCAGACGTACCCCCTCGAATAGTCGGGAGGCGGTGGGCACTGCTCCGATGCGTGGAAGGTGCTGGAGTAGATGACCCGATTCCCTCCCTGGAAGAAGTAGCCACACGTTGTGCGACCGAGGCCATTGGAGACCATCCGCAGTCCGCCCCCGTCCACGTTCATCACGTACTGCTGGTCGCAGCCCGACTCGTCTTCGGTCCTCTGGAAGATCAACTTCCGGCCGTCAGGCGAGAAATAGGCCTCCGCGTTTTGCCCCCCGAAGGTGAGTTGCCTGAGGCGCGCGAAGAACGGCTCGTCCGGCTCCGGCGTGCGGTCCACAGCGGGGCCCGATTCAGCGGCGCACGCGAGCGCCAGAGCGGCGGCGGCGGCGGTCAAACGTCCAATGTGCAATGTCCGATCCCTAATGTTCATTGTTGGCGGTTTGCGGTCGGCGGTCCCATGATCATCGATCGTTGATCATTGGACATTCTCAACGCTCCCGCGCATCCCCCCTCGGGCGGGTCGTCTCCGTAGCGCTGCAGCACGTCCAGGAGGCGTCCGTTGTCCATGTCGAACACGTCCACTCCGATGATCCGGCGCGGCTCACTGGTGCTCAGG
>JBHIEQ010000294.1:0-3886 GCA_046760725.1 Gemmatimonadales bacterium | reverse complement strand
AAGAACGGCAGCGGTATCCCCGTGATCGGCATGAGCCCTACGGTCATCCCCACGTTGACCACGATGTGCGTCAACAGCATGCCGGTAAACCCGAAAACGACGACCGACGAGAACGTGTCGGTGGCCTCGCGCGCGATCCTCACGAGAGTGAGCAGCAGAACCACGAACAGGATCATGGCGACCAGCACCCCGACGAAACCAAGCTCCTCGCCCAACAGCCCCTTTCCCAGGAGACCCCCGCTGCCGATCGCCACCTTGGACTGGATGATGTGCCAACCCGTGGCGCGTGGATCGACCTCGGGATTGAGAAACGACAACAACCGATTCTGCTGATACGGGGCGAGGTTGCGCCACAGATCGAGAGCTATTACTCCCATCGTGACGTTCGCGAGCCAGATAAAGAGCCCCTCGAAGACGTACGGTCTGACCCAGAGGAGTACCAGCGTCAGGACCACGATCCAGGCACCCCACGAGACGGTCGAGAAGGCCAGCAGCAAACTGACGAGGGGCGAGGCGAGCAGCAGCAGCCACCATCCCGACACGCCCACCCAAAACAACGTCGAGAACAGCACCCCCAGGAACACGATCGCGCTCCCCAGATCGGGCTGGAGGCCTATCAGCACGAACGGTATCCCCACCATGAGTGCCGCCGGAAACAGCTCGGTCGCCCCTCGGGGAGCCTCCCGCTTGCTGCCCAGATGCCGCGCGAGCATGAGGATCGTCGCTATCTTGGCCAGCTCCGCCGGCTGCCCGATTCTCATTCCGGCGACCGCGAGCCAGGACCTGGTTCCCGCCGCCGTCCCCGCCCCGGTTCCCACCAGCAGGGTCAGCCCAAGCAACAGCATCGCGATTGCGTAGATCGACGGCGTAGTCCACTCCAGCAGGCGTGGGGACGTCCGGAACAGCAACACGGCGGCCGCGAGGCCCACGCCCAACATCACCAGCTGCCGCTTCCAGATGTCCTCAACGAACGTGGGTACGTCGGTCTGGCCCGCCGAGTAGATCACGACCAGACCCATCACAACGAGAGCGACGGTGGTGAGTAGGAGCGGCTTATCGAGTCCGCGGCCCACGAGCTGCGGTGTCCGGCGTCAAAGAACGCAGTTGTGCGCTGTCGGGCAGTATCGGAACGGGTTCCGGCGCGGAGTCCGCAGGGAGCAGCAGCTCGATGTCGGACGCTCGGATCGTCGGAGCGGCGCCGCCCAGCAGGTAGCGGGCAATGATGGGCGTTACGATCCTCGCGACCGTGGAGCCGTGCTCGGCGAACTCCAGCACCGCACCGACCACGATCTCGGGGTCGTCGGCGGGCGCGAAACCTATGAACCAGCCGTGGTCGGGACCGCGAGAGTTCTGCGCCGTGCCGGTCTTCCCGGCGATCCTGAGATCGGCCACACGCGCCCCAACCGCGGTCCCGCGGTCCACGACCTGCACCAGCGCCTCGCGCAGATCGCGAAGTTCGCCGGGTCCCAGCCCGAGATCCCGACGGTCGCCCGGCTCTCCGTCCAACACTACTCGCGGCTCCGGAGCGCGACCGTCCGGGTTCGCTAGGGAGGCGTAGAAGCGCACCATATTGATGAGCGTCTGCGCGTTCTCTCCCTGTCCGATGGCCAGATTGAGGGTGACTGCACGGGTCCACCCCCGCGGGCCGTAGAGCCGGTTGTAGTACTCGGTCGAGGGCGGGAAGATCGGCTGGTATTCGTCGGGCAGATCGATACCCGATCGCGAGCGAAACCCAAGGGCGACTCCGTCGTGCAGCAGGTTCTCCAGGGTCAGCCGCAGGCCGAGCTGGTAGAAGTACACATCGCATGAGTGCGTGATCGCCTCGGCGAGCGTGAGGCTGCCGTGACCCTCCGCGCTCCAGCAGCGGAAGTATCGGTTGCCGTACTGTATCCCGCCGCGACACGGGATCGCCATTCTCGAATCCATCGTGACGATCCCCCGCTTCAATGCCATTGCGGCGACGGCGAGCTTCCAGGGCGATGCCGGCGGGTAGCGCGCCTGGATGGCGCGATTGAGGAGCGGATAGTCCTGGGCTGTAGAGAGTGCATGCCAAGCCTCCTCCTCCAGGCCCCCGACGAACTCATTCGGGTCGTAACTGGGCGTGGAGTAGAGAACGAGGATCCCTCCGGTGCGCGGATCCATCGCGACCACCGCTCCGCGGGTTTCCGGGGGAAGCATGTCGGCGACGAAGCGCTGTAACTCGATATCGATGGCGGTACGTATCGTCTCACCTGGATGCGGTTCCAGCGTGGACTCCTCGCTCGCCTGACGCACGGTCCGCCCCAGGGCGTCGACCTCCACGAACTTGTAGCCGTCGCGACCGCGAAGGCGCGCGTCGAACGCGCTCTCGACCCCGTCACGCCCCACGAGCGTGCCGGGGCGGGCGTCCGGGTACGCCCTCGAGCGCAGCTCAGCCTCGTTGATCTCCCCCACGTATCCGACCACGTGGGCCGTCACTCTCCCAAACGGGTAGCGGCGCTTCGGCTCGCTCTGCACTACGAGGCCGGGAACCCAGACGCGGCGCTCCTCGAGCGCTGAGACCACCTCGAAGGACGCGTCCCTCAGAAGCACGACCGGATCGGTCGGATTGCGCCGGTAGCGCCGCAACACGCCCTCCACCGCCGCAGGATCCAACGTCAGCACGGGCTTCAGCCGATCGAGCGTGGCGAGTAGCGACTCCGGCGACTCGGCGTGGAGCGCCAGCGCGTAGCCGGGCTCGTTCTCGGCCAGCACAATGCCATTGCGGTCCACTATCAGCCCCCGAGGCGCCGGGATCGGCACCTCGCGCAGCCGGTTCGTCTCCGATTGAAGTGCGTAGCGCTCCGATCCGAAGATCTGAACGCGCGCGAACGCCGCGATGAGCGTACCCGCCAACCCGAGCACGACGAGGCGCCCCACTTGAGCGCGGCGTCTCAGCGCGTGGGGATGATTCCACATCACTCCATAAGTCTAATCTGCAGCCACGTCCTGAACACGATGAGCACCACGACGCCCGTCGCGGCCGTTACGACCGCCTTGATCGGTGACCAGAATCCCAGCTGCCAGAGCAGCAGATTGCCTTCCACATGGCGTCCGGCCAGTAGCACGATGGCGTCACGCAGCAACGATCCCCCGAAGAAGAACCCCGCGTTCACGAGCAGGTTCTCTGCAAAGAAGACAGCCTTGCCCCAGGCGGCTACGTAGCCTACGGTGGCATGTGCCAGCGCCCCCGCGCCGAACGCCACGGGATTGAGCGCGTCCCCTGCCAGACCGACCATGAATCCGGCCACCGCCGCTCGACCGGGCCGGGCCCGGATTGCGTACACCAGAAGCGCGAGCAGCAGGAGGTCGGGCGCCACCCGCGGGTCTCCTAGGTAGGGTCGCAAGGCGAAATGCAGCACCACCAGGAGCAGTAGCACTGCCACCACCCGGTACCCGGCTCCCCGACGAGTCACCGAAACTCCGGCGCGAATGCCGAGCCGAGGCCGAGCGCCGGCCCCGTTAGAATGATCACGTGTGAGGCCCGGGCCGGATGTACGGCGGGGCGCACGGAATAGGTGCGTGCCCACCCTTCCTCCTCCTCGGCCACCGCGATGACCTCGCCAATGGGAATGCCTCTCGGATAGACACCGCTCGTCCCCCCCACTCCCGACGTGTAGATGGTGGTGCCGGGCGGCACCTTCTCCCGATACGGGACACCTCTCAGCTCGAGAAGCAGTTCGTTGGGTCCCTCGACACCGTGCGGAGCCACGATCCCGAAAACCTCACCGCCCCGGGTCATCGCACTCACTCTGAAATCCGGATGGGACCACACGATCGCGACGCTCGTCTTGCGATCAACGCTTCGCACGACGCCCAACAGTCCGCCGGGGGCCACCACCGGGGCCGCGGGCTCCACGCCGTCGAC
>JBHIEQ010000293.1:0-3890 GCA_046760725.1 Gemmatimonadales bacterium | reverse complement strand
ATGAAGGTCACGCGCTCGGGGGCCGACTCGATCCACTCATCGACTTCGGCACACCGCGTGAGGGTACCCGTCGGGTTGTTGGGATTGCAGACGAACACCAGCACGGGGTCGCTGCCCCTCTCGGCTGACTCCCGCATGCGAGGTATGTCGTGGGATCCATCCGGCCTGAGCGGGACCTCATCCAGCCGCGGCCCGAACGGCCTGCTGTATCCCACAATGTCCTCGAAGGTCGGGGTCGCCACCACGAATCGGCCACCCCGGTCGTGTGTGCTCAAGACCAGCATCCGGAGCACATCCGTCGAGCCCGCGCCCAGAACAATGTGCTCTGGCGTTACTCCGAGATGCTCGGCGATGGCATCGATTAAGTCACCCCGCACCTGATCCGGGTACCGGTTCGCCGCGGCCATCCCTCGCATGACCGCCTGACGCGCGGAGGGCGCTATGCCCAGGGGGTTCTCGTTGGCGCTGAGCCGGAGTGGTCCCGGAGCGCGGCGCCGAAGGGGAAGAACCGCGGGCTGAGCGCCCCTCGCCGGCGTTACGGCTACCGCTGCGCCTACGCCCCACGCACCCGCCGCCAGGCCGACCCTGAGAAAGTTGCGTCTCTCCATGATTAGCTCCGGATGCCTGTTGCCAGAAAGAATACGGGTCGCGAATCACCCTGTGCAAGCGCTCCTCGACACCCCGGCAGCGGAACGACAGATTAGCGGGCATGCCACGACCAAAAGCGAGGGATCCTCGATGACCATCATCACAGTGAATCCGGCCGCGGGCGACGATCTCTACGGCCTCCTCCTGGAAAAGGAACGGGAGCTGCGGAGGGCCGGACGCGGCACGCTGCACCGGAAAGGTCCCCGCAAGCGTGGCCAAGAGAAATGGGTGCACACCTCCTACAAGGGCCATATCCGCCTACAAAAGCGGCTTGGCGGGGTCCTTGTGGCGGCGATACAGGGCAGGGGCGCGAACGACGAGTGGCAGCTGTCGAAGTCTTTCGTGGGGTTTCTGCACCGTCACTTCCGGGACGAGATCAGCGGAGTGACCCTCGCGTTCGGCGCAGAGGAGGGCTGAGATCGGCCCGGTCGGCGGGTGCTCGGGCCATGGATGCTGAAACCACCAGCGTCCCGATGCGTAGGTCATGACGTGACCCGCAACCCGAGCCGAACGTAATCTCATGGGTGCCAAGCGGAGAATCTTCGTGTCGGCGGGCGCTCCCCTCGTGCTCGTATTGGGACTCGTTCTGGCGTGGGGTGTGAAGAACGCCCAGACGCTCAAGGCGCAGATCGAGGCCTGGGCGGACAGCCTGGAGCATAGTCCGAACCCGGTCACCCTGACCATCCCGTTCGTTCCCTTCTACGTGGACGGCGAGCGTGTAGGCAAATTCGGGTCCATCGTGGTGCAGCGAGATAGGCCGGGTGCAGTGGACAGCCTGCGCGTGGAGGTCCGACTCGAGGGCTCCCGTCCGGCGAAGAACATCGAGGAATGTCTTTTTCAGCTCGATCCGGACGCCTTCGACCGAGAGGGTCCGTTGGGATTCAAGCGTGCCGTGCGATGCGTTCGTGATACATCGGGGCTCCAGCGGTTCGGCAGCGTGGTGTTTCCCAGCGCCGAGTTCGAGGCCGCGCTGTTCGTGGCAGTGGAAGACCTCCCGTGCGATCACATGAGTGAGGGCGCGCGAGGGGCGTGCACCGAGGTACAGGATCAGATTCGCCGGCTGCGTGACGAGGTGCGTAACGACGTCAGGGTGGAGCTCAGGAACGTGGAGAAGGAGCTCCGTGAGGCCAGGAGCACGGCGATCATCAAGCGCTGAGAAAGGGCACGACACAATGAAACCGATGCGTGCGGCGACGATGGCGGCGGCACTCATGTTGGCCGCCGCGTGCTCATCCGGGACTACGACGGGTGCGGGCCCCGCGCCCTCTCCGGCGCCCGAGCGGCCGGTAGACCTGGATCCGGTGGGGACCTATACGTTCGAGACGAGCTTCGAGGGCCAGACGATCACGGGTGCGATCGTTATCACCGGCTCGCCCGGCGCCTACGGCGGCTCAGTGGAACCCGACGTCGGGCCACCGCCGGTTCCGATCACGGACGTCACGGTGAACGGCCAGGAGATCACGCTCGCGGCGGACGCCGGCGGTGAGGAGCTCATCATTGTCATGACCTTCACGGGAAAGACCTACACCGGAACCTGGGTGCTGGGATTCGATTCCGGGGAGCTAAGGGGAGAACGGGTGGAACCGTAGGAGGGGCGATGTAGTTTATCCCCATGCCTCCCCGCACACTCACCACCTCCTGCCCCATGGACTGCCCCGACACGTGCGCGCTCGAGGTGTGCGTGGACGCAGAGCGCGTTGTCGCGATCCGTGCGGGCGGCGGGCACCCCGACACCAACGGGTTCATCTGCACCAAGATCTCGCGTTTCGACCGGCGTCTGGAGCACTCGGACAGATTGCTCTATCCACTGCGACGCACCGGGCTCAAAGGTGAGGGCGCGTTCGAGCGGATCACCTGGGACGAGGCCGTCAGGGAGATCACGCGCCGGTTCAAGGAAATCCGCCATGAATGGGGAGGGGAGGCTATCCTGCCGTACCACTACGGCGGGTCTAACGGCGCGCTGACGGATGGATTCGCCGACCGCCTGTACTTCGCGCGCCTCGGCGCGTCACGCCTCGACAAGACGATCTGCGCTGCACCAACCACGGCATTGGCCGTAGCGATGTACGGCAAGATGCCGGGTGTCGCCTTCGGGGACTTCCCGGAGGCGCGCTGCATAGTGGTGTGGGGAGCGAATCCCAGGGTGTCGAACATCCATCTCATGCCGTTCTTGAGAGAGGCCAAGCGTCGGGGAGCGTTCATTGCGGTCGTGGATCCGGTGCGCAACTTCTCGACGCGCGAGGTCGATCTGCACCTGCCCGTGAGACCCGGCGGCGACCTGCCGCTCGCTCTGGCGCTCATCCGGTGGTGGAACGAGAGGGGGATGCTCGACCGGGGGTTCCTGGCCCGCCACGCCGACGGTCTGGACACGCTGCTGGGAGCGGCGGAAGAGTGGTCGCTGGAGCGTGCCGCCGGGGAGGCGGGTCTGGAGGCGGAATCGATTCTGCGTCTGGCGGAGGCCTACGCGGAGCTGTCCCCTGCGCTGATCAGGATCGGGTGGGGCCTGGAGCGCAACGCGAACGGCGGACACGCGGTGGCCGCGATCCTCGCGATGCCAGCCCTGCTGGGGAAGTTCGGCGTGAGAGGCGGGGGATACACGCTTTCCAACAACGGTGCCGTCCGATTCGACTCGGACGAGGTCCTCGGCGGACACGGGTGGGATACGCGCAAGGTGAACATGACGCGGCTGGGTGAAGCATTGAGCGACGGCTTCGATCCGCCGATCAAGGGGCTCTTCGTCTATAACTGCAATCCGGCGGTCAGCGTACCGGATCAAGGCGCGGTGCTCGCGGGACTCGCGCGTGGAGACCTCTTCACGGTGGTGTTGGACCAGGTCATGACCGACACGGCGCGGTACGCGGACGTGGTGCTTCCGGCGACCACGTTTCTGGAGCATCGTGATGTGAGGGTGAGCTACGGGGCGTATGTGGTGGGTGGGGTTGCGCCGGTGGTCGCCCGGCGCGGCGAGGCCAAGCCCAACCACGAGGTGTTCGGCTGGCTGGCGCGAGCTATGGGCTGGGGCGACGATGCATTCGCGTGGCCGGAAGAGGTCGCTGCGCGCCGGATCATCGAGCACCTCTCGGCTGACGGCGTCCCGGTGGAAGGAGAGCGCGTGGAACGGGGCGGTGTAGCTCCCTACGGCTTCGGTGGCGCCACCCCGATTCAGTTCGGCAACGTGTTCCCGGCGACGCCCAATGGACGAATCCAGTTGGCGCCCCCGGAGCTGGGTCCCCGGCCCTATG
>JBHIEQ010000292.1:0-3899 GCA_046760725.1 Gemmatimonadales bacterium | reverse complement strand
GAGACGACGCCGGCTCGCCGGGATCTCCACGCCCAACTGCCGCGGCGCCTCGCCTAGCAACAGCTCCCAGCCGACTTCGGCTCTCAACCCCCGCCATGACCCGCCGGCCGCGAGATGGGCGAACAGCTCGTTGCCCGGCTTCCGGCTCCTCGACGCGTTGAGCTCGCGCCAGCGGTAGCCGAGCCAACCCATGAGATAAGCCTGCGTACCCGCTACCACCGTGCCCGACTCCAGGCTCAACTCCCAGTCGCGCTGTCCCTCGCTGATCGGAATGATGGTCGCGTCCACCGGAAAGCTCGTTCCCGGAAGCTTGAGCCCGCCCCTCAGGGCCAGCGGCACTCGGGTGGCCCCCAGGATCTCCGGGCTCATTCGCACGGATAGGCGGGGGTCGCCGAGCCCCACACGGTCCCGCTGGCCCGACCCGTCGCGAAACACCAGGCTGTGCACCGGGAGCTGAGCCCACACGTCAACGCCGCGGAATACGCCGGCGGACGCGGTCACGAGAAAAGAATGCGTGCGCACCTCCCCCTGACCGAGGAACGCGATGCGTTGACCCGTGGGATCGAAAAACTCGCTCGACACCTGCCGGAATCCGGAGAGCTGTACCCAGCCCGAGCCCGGTGCGATGGCGCGGATGCTCCCGCCCTGGGCGAGCACGGGAGAAGAATGTGGCGCGCTGCAGATCGCCTGTGCGGCGGCAGTCGCCCGGGTGGCGGGCGCGAGGAGGGCGACGAGTGCCGCGCTGCGTCCGATCCGGGCGGCGCGTCTCACGAGCCGCTCGTTCCCAGCCAGAGGTCACCGTCGGGATAGAACGTGGGCCACGCGAACCAGAACAGCACGAACGCTTCGGCCACCGGCTCGAGACGGGAGCCGGCAAGCGGTCCGTCGGTCGCGACTCCGTCGAGGCGCCACGTGCTCCCAGTCTCGTTATCTACGATCGCGCCGTCGGCCGTGGTGAAGGTGAGGTTCATGGCCTGGAGCGATGGATGGAACGCCATCGCACCCGCTGCCGCGCGATCCCAGAAGACGACGTAAGCCTCGCCGCCCACGTCGAGCTCGACCGCGAGCCGGCGCCCGAGTGAGTCCAGCACTCCGAACGGCAATGCGATCCCATCCGAGTCGGACGACAGGATGCCGAGCACCCGCTCCTTGGGCGGCCTCCTGGGATCCAGTGGTACCGGCTGAAGCAATTGTCTGTTGTTCGGCTGGTCGTAGAGATCGTAAGGGTAGCCGTCGGTTCGGTAGTTGCGCATGTAACCGGTCTCCGAGGAGACGACCTGCGTCTCGGGATGCATGGCCTTCCAGGCGCCCCAGCTCATCTCGAAAGACGGAACCATCGAGAGCTGCGTTCCGGTCTTGGGGCCGCAGGCGGCGGCGCGCGAGAGCTGCGGCCAGAGTGATAGCTGGCCCGAGTTCCTGTCGTACATCATCAGGTTGTTGTTGAACAGAAGCCCGGACACCCCGAAGGTGACGCCCCCCACGGGCTGGCGCGAGAACACGAGACTCGATCCGGTGAGGGGGCAGTGTGTCACGGCGAGGCGTTCGGCTCCGACGTCCAGGTTCACTATCTCGTGCCACCACTGAATGTTGAGCGGCACGGCGATGGTCTGCCCCTCCACCAGCAATCCCATCACACGATCGTTATCGCTGAGGTAGGACGCTTCGGGATCTGTCGCGCTCACCAGCCGAGGGTTGTGCAGCGCAGGGATGCCGTCGATCCCCGGGCCCCCGTCGATGATCTGGCTGATCGGAATGTTGCACGACAGGTTCGGGCCGAGCGCGCTCGTATCGTTGTTTCCCTGCTGCGTGCCGCTGACGGGATCACCGATACAGGCCGTGAACAGGACGAGACCGAGCACCGCGAACTGGGGACGTCTCATTGCGCCTCCGCGTCATGCCGGCGGGAGTTGGTGGTCGGCTAATGAAACGACGGAGTTCTCGTCGGGGTTCCCGGCGGTCCGGGTGGCGCGGTTCGAAGGTGGCAGGAATGCGGTCCGGACTGCAGTTTCTTGCCAGGCCTCTTCTGATTCACAGTCGCGCGGAGGAAGGCATGATCCGCTACGTATCGGCTCTCGCTACGGTGGTATTGCTGGTCGCGCCGGCCGCGTTTGCCCAGCAGTCGGACAAACTCGAGCTGGCGCTCTACCTCGATTGGGAGCGGGTGAGCAACCCGCAGATCTCGCCCGACGGGCGGCAAGTGATCTATAGCCGATCCCGAGTGGACAAGGTCAACGACCGGTGGGACTCGGAGCTCTGGGTAATGAATGCGGATGGGAGTCGCAACCGGTTCCTCACCGACGGCTCCGACGCGCAGTGGTCGCCGGACGGCACACGGATCGCGTTCGCGAGACAGGGCGATGCCAAGGGCGCGCAGATCTTCGTGAGGTGGATGGACGCCGAAGGTGCCACGTCGCAAATCACGCACGTCGAGAAGTCGCCCAGTTCCATCACGTGGGCGCCCGATGGCGAGTCCATTGCGTTCGTGATGACGGTGCCCGAGCGCGATACCTGGCGCGTGAGACTTCCACCACGCCCGGAGGGCGCGAAGTGGACCGGGGAGCCCAAGGTCGTCACCCGGCTCAACTACCGACGCGATCGTAGGGGATACACCGACGACGGGTACCGCCACCTGTTCGTAGTGCCCGCCACGGGTGGAACGCCCCGCCAGCTGACGAACGGCGATTGGAACCACGGCTCGCCCGAATGGACACCGGACGGCAAGGAGATCCTGTTCGCCAGCCTGCGAGTGGAGGACGCCGAGCACCAGTGGCGGCAGTCCGACATCTACGCGGTGAACGTGGAGACGGGGACCATTCGGCAGCTGACCGATCGCAGCGGCCCCGATGGGAGTCCGATCGTCTCCCCTAACGGCCGCCTCGTAGCCTACACCGGCTACGACTGGACCGACGACACCTACATCACGCGGAAGATCTACGTGATGAACCTGGACGGATCGGGAGCACGCATGATCTCGGGCGACTTCGACCGCCAGCCTTCCGGCATGCACTGGGCTCCCGACAACAGCGGCGTGTACTTCTCGGCGAACGACCGCGGAACCACGAACATCTTCTTCGCTTCGGTACGCGGCGGCGTGCGGCAGGTGACCGAAGGCAACCACCGGCTGCGGCTCAGCAGTATGACCGACGACCTCACGGCGGTGGGCACGCTGTCGAGCTATCACGAGCCCGGTGACGTGGTGGCGTTCAGCCTCCGGAGGCCGGAGCTGCACAGGCTGACTAGCGTCAACGCTGATGTGCTCGCGGGACGCAGGCTGGGCGAGGTGGAGGAGATCTGGTATACCTCGGCCGACGGCTACCGGATACAGGGATGGATCATTAAGCCGCCCGATTTCGATCCCTCACAGAAGTACCCGTTGATTCTCTCGATCCACGGTGGCCCGCACGGCATGTATGGCGTGGGATTCAACTTCGCGTGGCAGGATCACGCGGCGAATGGGTACGTCGTGCTGTACACCAACCCGCGCGGAAGCGCGGGATACGGCAGCGCGTTCGGCAATGCGATTAAGCGAGCCTACCCCGGGAAGGACTACGACGACCTCATGGCGGGCGTGGATACCCTGGTGAGTCGCGGTTACATCGATGCCGATAACCTGTTTGTGTACGGCTGTAGCGGGGGAGGGGTGCTCACGTCATGGATCGTGGGCCACACCGACAGGTTCGCGGCGGCGTCTGCGAACTGTCCGGTCACCAACTGGATGTCGTTCGTGGGGACGACCGACGGGGCGAGCTGGTACCGCAACTTCGATCGGCTGCCGTGGGAGGATCCCACCGAGCACCTTCGGCGTTCGCCGATAATGTACGTGGGGAACGTGACCACGCCGACCATGCTCATGACCGGCGAGAACGATCTTCGTACGCCGATGGGTCAGACTGAGGAGT
>JBHIEQ010000291.1:0-3912 GCA_046760725.1 Gemmatimonadales bacterium | reverse complement strand
GAGGACGGCGCCCCACGCCCCTACGAGGACGGCCCTCTCCCCTACATCGTAATCGTCGTGGACGAGCTGGCCGATCTCATGATGACCGTGCAGGGGGAGGTCGAAAAGCCCCTCGCAATTCTGGCGCAGAAAGCGCGCGCCACGGGGATCCACCTGGTGCTCGCGACGCAGCGCCCCAGTGTCAATGTGATCACGGGACTCATCAAGGCGAACTTCCCTTGCCGCATCGCCTTCCGCGTCGCCTCCAAGGTGGACAGCCGCACGATCCTGGACCAGAACGGTGCCGAGACGTTGCTCGGCAATGGTGACATGCTGTTCCTGCCGCCCGGGAAGAGCGAGCCCATTCGCGTGCAGGGAGCGTACATATCCACCGAGGAGTCGGAGGCCGTGACGGAGTGGTACAGCGCACAGCGCACTGCGTGGGTGGGCGAGGTGATGGGCGGGGAAGAGGAGGACATCATCTCGGTCGTGGAAGCCCTGGAGGCGGCGGAGGAGGGTGGGGCGGGTCCCGGTGAGGTGGGTGAGCGCGACGCGCTGTTTCGCGAAGCTGCCGAGATCTGCATCGCCAACCAGCTGGGCTCGACTTCCTTGCTCCAGCGCAAGCTCAGGATCGGCTACGGCAGGGCGGCGCGGATCATCGACCAGCTGCACGAGGCGGGAATCCTTGGTCCCCCTGACGGGAGCAAGCCGCGCGAAGTGTTGATCGGGATGGATCAGGTGGAGGAGTACTTGTAGGGGATGCGCAGTACGCAGTGAGATGTAGGCAGTACGCTGTAGGCAGTGCGCTGTAGGCCGTGGGCTGTGCGGAGTATGCTGCTTGGGGCGTTCTCCGGCGCACAGCGCACTGCGGGGGAGTGTGGTGGGGTGGGGCCCCGCGTAACTACGTGGGTGGTGTGGCGGGGCTGGGCCCTGCGCGTTTCCGCCACCACCATGCGCTGGTTGGGTTACGTGGAGCTGGGCGGGGCCTGTTAGAGTGGGCCCCATGGGGATCAAGTCCGATCCGTCGCGCTGGACGGACCCGAGGCACCTGAGGGGTCTGGAGGGCGAGCGTATAGCCCAGCGGTATCTCGAGGCGCTCGGCTGGCGGGTGATGGACCACCGTTTCAGGATGGGGCGACTCGAGATCGATCTCATTGCCCGCAAGGGTGGGCTCGTGGTGTTCGTCGAGGTCAAGACCCGCTGGAGCGTGGGCTTCGGGACTCCTTTGGAGGCGGTCACGGACCTCAAGAAGCGGGAGATCGTGCACGTCGCACAGGCGTGGGTCGATCGCCACGGCCGTGCGGAGGATGTCTATCGCTTTGACGTGATTGGAGTTACGCTTCTCGGCCGGGGGCATCACAGGATCGATCACGTGGAAGATGCGTTTCGGGATGGGTGGAGATGATGTGGGTGGCGAAGGCGGGTGGTTCGGGGTATATTCGGTATTCGGTGGCGGAGTTCGCTGTACGCTGTGCGCTGGTTCTGCCACCGCGCCCCAGCTAGCAGCAGCGACCTCCGTACAGCAGACGCCGTACAGCGTTCAGCGCATTGCAACCAGCGAGGCTTTCTCATGGCCACCAAGGCACACCAGGACCAGGTAACCAGCAAAGAGGGACAGGAGCGAGCTAAGGCTCTGACTCTCGCCATTGCCCAGATCGAGAAGACCATTGGCAAGGGTTCGATCATGCGGATGGGGCAGGACGAGGCGAGGGTCAAGGTGGACGCCATTTCCACTGGGGCGGTCAATCTGGATGCGGCGATAGGCATCGGCGGGATCCCGCGCGGCCGCATTACCGAGATCTACGGCCCCGAGTCGAGCGGCAAGACCACGCTGGCGCTTCATGTCGCGGCCAACGCACAGCGTGCTGGCGGGGTGGCCGCGTTCATCGACGCTGAGCATGCGCTGGACGTGGAGTACGCCAAGAAGCTGGGCGTGGATCTCGAGAACCTCCTGGTGTCTCAGCCGGATACGGGCGAAGAAGCGCTCGAGATAGCGGAGATCCTGGTCCGCTCCGGAGCCGTTGACGTGATACTGGTCGATTCGGTGGCGGCTCTCGTTCCCAAGGCGGAGATCGAGGGCGACATGGGAGACTCGCATGTGGGGTTGCAGGCGCGTCTCATGTCGCAGGCGTTGCGCAAGCTCGCGGGTTCGATCAACCGGTCCCGCACGGCGGTGGTGTTCATCAACCAGTTGCGCGAGAAAATCGGTGTCATGTTCGGCAATCCCGAGACGACTACGGGTGGTCGCGCGCTCAAGTTCTACTCGTCGGTTCGTCTCGACGTCAGGCGGATCGGGCCGGTCAAGGAGAGGGACGAGATCACCGGCTCCAAGGTTCGCGTGAAGGTCGTCAAGAACAAGGTCGCGCCGCCGTTCAGGCAGGCCGAGTTCGACATCATGTTCAACGAGGGGATCAGCAAGACCTCGCTTCTGGTCGATATCGGGGCCGAGGCCGGGATCATCGACAAGAGCGGTGCCTGGTATTCCTATGGCAAGGAGCGGATTGGCCAGGGCAGGGAGAACGCCAAGCTGTTCCTGAACGACCACCCCGAAGTGGCGGCCGAGATCGAAGGGCGCGTCAAAGAGTTCCTCGGCATCACCCCCAAGGAGGAGGGTGAGGCAGCCCCCTAACCCCGGGCGCGAGCCCGGGGCCGCCGGGCGCATCCCTAACCCCGGGCGCGAGCCCGGGGCCGGGCGCGAGCCCGCGGCACCCGGGGCCGCCGGGCGCATCACCGCCATCCGTCCCGACACGCACGCCACCGGTTACGTCATCGTGGAGGTTGACGGGGAGCGGTTCGCCACCATCGCGGCCGATGCTGTCAAGGACCTCGGCCTGGTCCGCGAGATGGAGCTTGATCGTGGCACGTTCGAGCGGCTGTCGTTCCAGGCGGACGTGGATGGTGCCTATCGGGTCGCCGTGCGGCTCCTCGCCGCGCGTCCAAGGTCGGTCCGCGAGCTGCTGTGGCGGCTCAGGCAGCGCGGCCTTAACCCCTCCGCCGTGGCGAAGGCGGTGGGTCGCCTCGAGGAGAGGGGTCTCCTCGACGATCACGAGTTTGCGAGACACTTCGTCCGCGTCCGCTCGGACAAGGGCCACGGTCCCTCGCGCCTGCTTACGGATCTTCTCGCCAAAGGCGTGGACAGAAAGCTCGCCCAGCGCGCGATCGACGAGGTTTTGGCGGCGGAGGGCGTCGATCCCCTTGCTCAGGCGCGCGTCCTTGCTGAGAAGCGGGTCAGGCAGCTCGAGAGGCTGCCGCCTGACAAGCAGCGCCGCCGCCTACTGGCATACCTCGATCGCCGGGGCTTCAGGGGCCATGAGGTGAGGGAGCTGGTAGAAGAGGTGGTCGGGGTGCACTCCTAAACCCCTACCCGACCCCGGGCGCCCCCGCCCCCTGACCCCTGACCCCGGGCGCAAGCCCGGGGTTCAAAGCAAGCCCGGGGTTCAAAGCAAGCCCGGGGAAAGAGGGGCCCGAAGAGCAATTGAGAGGTGTCGAATCACAGAGCCTACCAGTTGTATGCCCACATTACCTGGCACACTAGGAGGAGGGTTGGGTGTGTGGATGAGATGGCGGCGCGCGATGTCAGGTCTGCCGTACGCACCGCCTCTCGGCGCCATTCGGTTCGGGTGCTCCGCGGCGCGGTGCTGGCGGACCATGTGCACCTTCTGGTCAGTTTTCGACCAGCCACCCGGCTCAGCGACTTCGTCCGGGTGGCGAAGAGTATCTCGGCGCGGCGCACCAACCGCCGTGTGCCCGGAGCTGTGAAGTGGGCACGCGGCTACTTCGTGCGAAGTGTGAGCAAGTCGGAGCTCCCGGTGGTCTCCCGCTACATCGCCCGCCAACCCCTCCGCCACCCCGATCTCATCCCCCAACCCCCAAGCCCTCCCCCTGACCCCTGACCCCGGGCGCAAGCCCGGGGTTCAAAGCAAGCCCGGGGTT
>JBHIEQ010000290.1:0-3912 GCA_046760725.1 Gemmatimonadales bacterium | reverse complement strand
AGCTAATGCTCCTGTCGCATTCCAGAGACAATCCCGCCACAAGCTCGCTCGTCCGGTCGATCTCGCGCGAATAGTTTTCGATGCGGTCCAGCACGATCAACACATCGATGTCGGATTCGTCGTCAGCCTCGCCGCGCGCATAGGACCCGAAGAGGTACACGCCCTTCAGGCGATCACCGTAAAGCGTCGACAGCCCTTCCTTGAGGCGCCTGAGGACGCCGCTGATATCTTCTGTCATCGCGTTGCCTCCGATGCTCCCGCCGCCATCACCGCCTCCGCCGGAATCTCGAAGAACCTGGCGGCCAGGATCTCCCGCTTCGCGTGGTCGAGCTTCGCTGCCGGGTCGTGGATGCGTACGAGCTCGGGGTTCTTGCCGAGCGGG
This sequence comes from Gemmatimonadales bacterium, assembly GCA_046760725.1. Classification (GTDB taxonomy): domain Bacteria; phylum Gemmatimonadota; class Gemmatimonadetes; order Gemmatimonadales; family GWC2-71-9; genus JBHIEQ01. Next base: position 3,530 of record JBHIEQ010000290.1, on the reverse strand, counting down.
TCCCAGACGACGTAGAGCCAGTAGGTCTCGGCGAGCTGCTGGGCCTTGTACCACTCGTTCGTCGTGAGGCGCACGGGTTGGCCTCTCTGTCGGCCCTTCACCTCGATCCGTTTGACGTGAACCTCTCCGGTCGAGGCGTCCACAATCCGGTGCGCCCGGATGTCGAAGCCGATCTTCTGGGCCCCCAGCCGCTCGATCCGATCCTCAGGGAATCCTTCCTGGACGAGCGAGGCGACGACGAGGTCCTCGGCGGCCAATTCGCTCTTCCGGCGGACGTTCGGATCGAGTTCGTCCGCGAGGTCCGCGAGCTGCGCTTCGGTATCCGCATCCGGCGCCAGGACGACCGCCGTGGCCAGATGTCGCACCGGACCGGTCCGGGCGATCTCCAGGCGCTTCAAGCCCTCCATCCGTTCCGCCATGGTCCGCTGCAGGTCCTCGACCTGCTTGCGGGCCTCGTCGGCCGTGAGCTTGTACTCCGGCTTCGTCGCCGCCTCGGCGGCGAGCCGCATGGCCCGTTCCTGCGCCCGGTTGATCCGTACCCGAAAAGAACGCTCTAGGTACTCCCGGCAGACCTGGGCGAAGTGCTGGCGTTCCTTCTGGCAGCGAACGCGGCACTCGAGCTGGTACGTGCTCTTCAAGAAATCCGAGGCCGGCTGCGTCTCGACGACTTCGACCGTCGCAGGCGGACTCGGATGAGGCGGAAGGTTCAGGAGGATGTCGCTCGGAACGATTTCGAACTGGCCCCGCCCCGCCTGCGCACCGCGTGCGGGCAGGTGCTCCCGCACCGCGACGAGTTCGCCGTGAAGCGGCACGTCGTTTCCCTTGGTGTCCTTGCCCCGGATGGAGATCTCGAAGAAGTGTAGGCGATAGGGATCGCGCGAGAGGGGGTCGAGGTAGAACGCCGTGTTCCCCAGGAGAGGACGGAGCCGGTCGTTGAGCTTCTCGTCCACGGCCGCATAGAGCGGGTGACCCGGACCCATCAGCACGGCGTCCAGATGCGCGTCCTGCTCCAGGTGGTGCTTGTGGAACGTGATCTTCCGATACGAGGAGTCCGCTTTCCCGAGGCGACGGACCGCCTGGAGACGCTCGCTGCGCAGGTCCGCCAGCACATGGTCGATGCGCCAGAGCCCGTCCGCCCGCGGTTCGATCCGGAGGCCCACCTCCCGAGCCGCGGCCACGAACTGCGCCTCGACGTAGCGCGGCATGAGGCGCCGCTCCTCGACCTCGAGGTTGCGGCGCTGGAACTCGCTGAAATCGACGTGGCTGCGCGCCAGGGCGATCCCGGTCGCCTCCTCGTACTCCTTGAGCTTGGCCGGATCGATCCGGTCGATCTGGTCGATGTACTCGTCCAGGCGGCGCGGGTCGTAGGCCGCCTCCCGCAGGATCTCCGGCAGGTTGACGTCGTTGAGGGCCAGCACCTCGCCGATCACGTCGAAGACCCGGCCCTCCAGGGCCTCGTTCATTTGATCGAGCTTCTCCAGGAGGCGGTGCAGGATGCGTCCCTCGACGATGGGCTGGCCCTCTTCGGAGTCGGTCGCCACGAAGTTGAAGGCGTAGACGTCCCGCTCCTGACCGATCCGGTGGATGCGGCCGAGCCGCTGCTCCAGGCGGGTCGGGTTCCAGGGCATGTCGTAGTTGATCATGAGGTGGCAGAACTGAAGGTTGATCCCTTCACCCGCCGCCTCCGTGGCGACGCAGACCTGCGCGCTGGTCCGGAAGAGCTCCTGGGCTCGCTTTCTCTCGTGGGGGTTCATGCCGCCGTGGATCTCGCACGTGCTGTATCCCCACCGCTCGAGGTGCTTCCGAACGTAGGTCAACGTGTCTCGATGCTCGGTGAAGAGAAGGAGCTTTCCCCGGCCATCCTTGAGCTCGAGGAACTGCGCCTCGCCGAGACACTTCTTGAGCGCGGCCAACTTGGAATCGTTCGCCTGCTCCCTGACCCTGCGTGCCTGCTCGACGAGATCCTTGAGGGCGACGATCTCTGCGCGGAGCTGCTCCAGCTCCAGCGCCGCAGTGTACTCGTCCACGAGCTGGTCGCGGACCGCATCGTCGAGGTCGTCCTCTTCCTGCTCCGCGTCCGGAAGACGTCCCTGGAGTGCCGCAAGGCGCTTGGCACGCTGCGACGGAGAGAGCCCCTCCAGCTCCTCCAAGAGATCCTGCTGCTTCTTCAGGCGCCGTTTCAGGGACTCGTGGATGGCGCACGTGGAACTCACGAGCCGCCTCTGCAGGACCGTCCGGGTCAGGGCCGCCGACGAGCGGCGCTGTCCGGTCTGTTGCGGGATGAACTCATTGATATAGGCCGTGACGGCCTTGTAGAGGGCGTACTCTTCACTGTTGAGGCAGAACGTCACCGTCTTCGTGTGGCGATCCGGGAAAAGACGGTTCCCGTGGAGATCCTTCAGATCCTCCTTCAGACGCCGCAGCGCCCAGGGAGAGTCCTTTCCGAGGCGGAAGACGTCCTTGCGGATCGCGGCAGCCTGCTTTCCCAGGCGATGGGGCTCGGGAAAGAGATCGGGATCGATCAACCGCAGGAAGTGCGCGAACTTGTCCTCGTCCCCGTGGTGGGGCGTGGCCGTGAGCAGCAGCACGTGATCGGCCTGGGAGGTGAGCCGCGAGACCAGATCGTACCGTTTCGTCGTGGCGACCTTCGGTTCGCGGCCCTGTCCCCCCGAGGCCGTCCGCGCCGAACACTTGTGGGCCTCGTCAATGATCACGAGGTCCCAGCGCTGTTGCCAGACGCGCTCGCGCACGTCCTCTTGCTTGGCGTAGTCGATGGACGAGATGACTTGCGAGGAACGCTGCCATGGATTCGTCAATTGCTGTTGATCCACGGCGGAGAAGATGATGTCGAACGGCTCTCCGAACCAGCGGAGCATCTCATCCTGCCACTGGATCGTCAGCGGTGCGGGGCACAGAATCAGGATGCGTTCGATGGCCTCCCGTAGCTTGAGCTCCTTGACCAGAAGCCCGGCCATGATGGTCTTCCCAGCGCCCGGGTCATCCGCCAGGAGAAAGCGCAGCCGCGGCTGCGGGAGCATCTTCTGGTAGACGGCCTCGATCTGGTGGGGCAGCGTGCGGATGCCTGAGAGACTCACGGCGAACTGCCGGTCGTGAGCGTAGGCCAGCCGAATGCGCGCGGACTCGATCAGGAGCCTGAGCTTCTCGGAGTCCACGGGTCTTGCGGAAGTGGAGGGCTCGTGCTCCGTGGCAAGGACCACCGACGCTTCCTCAGGAGAGATCACCGCCTCTTGCAGCTCCCCGTTCGGGAGACGCACCCGGCACTCGTAGCCCCCGGAGCCGTCAGACCCCAGGGGGCGCACATCCTCCAGGGTGACCTGGACATCGAAGTGTCCCGGAAGCCGTATGCACCGGCCGATGTGCGTTGCCAAGCGGTTCTCACTCATCCTTGTTCTTCTTCGCCTTCTTCTTCCGCGATCGGTTCGTCCTAACCTTGGACGTTGAGGCCGAGGCTGCGGAATCCGAGCTCGAATCCTGGCCGCCGCTGTTCTTGACCCACTCATCCACCTCCG
>JBHIEQ010000289.1:0-3916 GCA_046760725.1 Gemmatimonadales bacterium | reverse complement strand
GAGGATCTCGATGCTGTGGTCCATCTTGCTGCGGTCGCGTCGGGCACGGATGCACAGCGAGATCCGTTCGCGGCATGGCGCGTCAACACGCTGGGAACTGCTATGCTCGCCGAGGCGCTGGCGCACGCCGGTAGCGAGAAGGGAAGGGAGCCCGTTCTCCTATTGGCGTCCACGGCCGAGGTGTATGGCGACGCACCGCCCACTCCGCGTGTGGAGACCGATCCCGTGAGGCCATGTTCGCCGTACGCCGCGTCGAAGCTGGGTGCGGAGGTCGCCTCGCTCGAGGTGCACCGCCGCACAGGCCTCAGGGTGATCGTTGCTCGGGCGTTTCCCCACGTGGGGGCAGGTCAGGACGATCGCTTTGCGGTGCCCGCCTTCGCTCGCCGCATCGCCGAGGCGAAGCGGGCCGGTGTGTCGGAGGTGAGAGTCGGTAACTTGGAGCCGGTGCGTGACTACCTGCACGTCAGCGACGTGGCAGCGGCCTACTGTGAGCTGCTCGCGAAAGGTGAAGCGGGCGAGGTGTACAACGTAGCCTCCGAACGCGGCATCAGGTTGGGTGACCTGCTGGCCCTTCTGGCGAAGATCGCGGGACACCCGGTGACCCCGAAGCCCGACCCGGATCTCATGCGTCCAGCCGACATCGCCTACCTGGTGGGCGACAGCACCAAGCTGCGCCAGGCTACGGGCTGGGAACCCCGAGTGCCTCTAAGCGAGGCTCTAGCCGAGGTCCTCCGTGCCCAAGCGGACTGACATAGACTCCATCCTGCTGATCGGATCAGGTCCGATCATCATCGGGCAGGCGGCCGAATTCGACTACTCCGGCACCCAGGCCGTGAAAGCGCTCAAGGAAGAGGGTTACCGGGTCATCCTGGTGAACTCCAATCCCGCCACTATCATGACCGATCCCGAACTCGCGGACCGCACCTATATCGAGCCCGTCACGCCCGAATGGGTGGCCAGAGTGATCGAGCGGGAGCGGCCGGACGCGCTGCTCCCCACGATGGGCGGGCAAACCGCGCTCAACGTCGCGAACGCGCTCGTCGAAGACGGAACGCTCGATCGCTTCGGTGTCGAGCTGATCGGCGCCGACCAACGCGCGATACGAATGGCGGAGGACCGCCGGGAGTTCGCCCTGGCGATGGAACGGATCGGCCTCGCCGTACCGCGAGGCGGCGTCGTGGGTTCACTCGAGGAGGCCCTCGAGGCGGTGGAGAGCACGGGCTTCCCGGCCATAATCCGACCCTCCTTCACCTTGGGCGGAACGGGGGGCGGTGTCGCATACAACCGCGAAGAGTATGTGACGCTAGCCGAACGAGCGCTCGAACTCTCGCCGGCGGGTCAGGCGCTGATCGAGCAGTCCGTCCTGGGCTGGAAGGAGTACGAGCTGGAGGTGATGCGCGACGGGCGCGACAACGTGGTCGTCGTCTGCTCCATAGAGAACTTCGACCCGATGGGCGTTCACACGGGTGATTCGATAACGGTCGCCCCGGCGATGACTCTCACCGACCGCGAGTATCAGGACATGCGGGACGCAGCCATCGCCATCATTCGCGAGGTTGGTGTCGCGGCCGGAGGCTGTAACATCCAGTTCGCCGTGAATCCCGCCGACGGGGAGATGCTCACGATCGAGATGAATCCCCGCGTCTCGCGCTCGTCAGCCTTGGCGTCCAAGGCCACCGGATTCCCGATCGCCCGCATTGGGACCAAGGTCGCCGTAGGCTACACTTTGGACGAGCTCCCCAACGACATCACCAAAACCACCCCCGCCTCGTTCGAGCCGGTACTGGATTACGTGGTGGTGAAGTTTCCCCGCTTCGCTTTCGAGAAATTCCCCACCGCCGACGCCCGCCTCACAACGCAGATGAAATCGGTGGGCGAGTCGATGGCGATCGGCCGCACCTTCAAGGAGGCATTCCAGAAGGGCCTCCGTGCCCTGGAGGCCGACCGTGCGGGATGGACCACGGGCGAGACCCTGACTGACGACGGCCTGACGAGCGACAGCCCCGACGAGCTGGAAGTGGCGCTGCGTACCCCCACTCCCGAACGGATCTTCCAGATTAAGCGGGCGATCAGCGCGGGCATCGCAGCGGAGAGAATAGCGCAGCTCACGGGGATCGACCCGTGGTTCCTCGAGCAGCTGCGCGAGTTGCTCGAGGCCGAGAACCGCTTCGGCCGAGCCCGTGAGATCGACGCCTCGCTCATGCGCGAGATGAAGCGGTTGGGGTTCTCCGACCTGCAGCTCGCCGACCTGCGGGGAACGACCGAAGACGAGCTGCGCGAGCTGCGCTGGGAGCTGGGTATCCGGCCCAGCTACAAGGTGGTCGACACGTGCGCCGGTGAGTGTCCCTCGGCCACTCCGTACTACTACTCGTCGTACGAGGAGGAAAACGAGTCGGAGCCGCTGGGCTCCCGCGGGATCGTGATCCTCGGCAGCGGCCCCAATCGCATCGGACAGGGCGTCGAGTTCGACTACTGCTGCGTGCGCGCCGGGCTGGCACTGCGAGAGCTGGGCTACAAGACCATCATGGTCAACTCCAACCCGGAGACCGTCTCAACCGACTTCGACATCTCCGACAAGCTGTACTTCGAACCGCTGACGCTCGAGGACGTACTCGAGATCGTACAGCTGGAGCAGCCAAAGGGAGTGTTGGTTCAGCTCGGAGGACAGACACCGCTCAGGCTAGCCAAAGGCCTGGAGGCGGCGGGGGTCACGATCCTGGGGACGAGCCCCGAGGCCATAGACGTCGCTGAAGATCGGCGCCGCTTCGAGGCCCTGACCCGGGACCTGGGGGTTACCCAACCTCCCAACGGCACGGCGGTGACGGCGGAAGAGGCCGTAACCGTGGCCGACCAGGTGGGCTACCCGGTGCTGGTGAGGCCCTCGTACGTGCTGGGCGGGCGGGCGATGGAGATCGTGTACGACGAGCCCTCGCTCAGGAACTACTTCGCGAGCGCGGTGCGTGTCTCGCCCAAACATCCGGTCCTGATCGATCAGTTCCTCGAGGATGCCTTCGAGGCCGACGTCGATGCCATCGCGGACGGCGAGCGGTGCGTGATCGGCGGGGTGATGCAACACATCGAAGACGCGGGAATACACTCCGGCGACTCGGCATGCGTCTTGCCACCCTACCTGATCGACGAGGCCGCGGTGGACGAGATGCGCGAGCACACGAAGGCGTTCGCGCGGGCGATCGGCGTCGTGGGTCTCATCAACGTGCAGTACGCGGTACGAGACGGCGTGGTGTACGTACTCGAGGTCAACCCGCGCGCGTCGCGTACCGTCCCCTTCGTCTCGAAAACCACGGGCGTACCGCTCGCGAAGCTCGCCGCTGCGGTCATGGTAGGACACACACTCGACGCGCTAGGTGTGACCGAAGAGCGCATACTACCCTACGTAGCCGTCAAGGAAGCGGTGTTCCCGTTCGTGAAGCTGCCCAACGTCGATACTCTCCTCGGACCGGAGATGCGCTCGACAGGAGAGGTGATGGGAATAGCCGACAGCTTCGGGATGGCGTTCGCGAAGGCGCAGGTGGGCGCGGAAGGCGCGCTCCCGCTCGAGGGCACGATCTTCGTAACAGTCAACGATCGGGACAAGCCTACCGTCCTTCCCATCGTGCGGCGATTTCACGAGATGGGTTTCAAGATAGTGGCGACCGAGGGCACCGCGCTCTACTTGCGCGCGCGCGGAGTTCCGGCCGAGAGGATCCACAAGGTGTACGAGGGCCGGCCGCACATCGGCGACCTGATCGTGTCGGGAGAAGCGCACCTCTTGATCAACACTCCGCTCGGAAAGCTCACGCAGCGCGACGACTACTACATCCGGGAGGCGGCGCTCCAGCATCGCGTTCCCTACACCACCACCATGTCGGCCGCGAGCGCCGCCTGCGACGCCGTCCTGGCACTGCGGTCGCGCAAA
>JBHIEQ010000288.1:0-3916 GCA_046760725.1 Gemmatimonadales bacterium | reverse complement strand
AGCCGGCCGCGCTGCTCGGCGGGTGCGAAGATGGGGGTGAGGACCTCGTCCGCACCGCACTCGAACCAGTCGCGCACGAGTTCCGAGCTATGGGCGCCGGAAACGAACGCCACCGGTACGATCGCCGTGTAGGGGTCCGCTTTGAGCGTACGGCACAGTCCCGCCCCATCCTGGCTCGAGCCGTCCGCGTCAATCACAATCAGTGCCGGGGGGCTTCTGAGGGCGACTCGCTCGACTGCCTCCCGGTCGTGCAGTGCCACGACTGGGAGGGGCAGCTCCTCGGCCCATGCCGCAACCAGGTCGGGTACTGGACGCTCGGAGGGCGAGAAATAGACGACCGTCGGGTGCGTCCGCAACCGGTATCCTCTCGGTGGGCTAATCCCTGAAACGAGACAAACTTAGGGAACTCCCGCGATCCTGCGCAAGCTTTGTGGAGGAGCCGGCGCCCACCCGGCGGGGGTCTGGGGCCGATCATGTCTCGTGTTCCCAGAGGGTCGCGCAGGCTGCATGCTACGTTAGAACTGCCAGCCGAGTCCCAGCAGTATTTCGAGCGAGCCGCGACTACCCTTCCAGTTCAGCAGTGCGGCTCCAAGCTGCACTGGTCTTCCGTTCAATGTGAGCCGGTAGGAGATGAACGCGTCGATGGCGCTCAGCAAGTGGTTCGCCAAGAGTAGTCCGAGTTGCTGCGTGGCACGTCGGAAGGCCTCGTCACTCCGGCGGATGGATTGCCGGAATAGGTCTTGCTCGAGTCCTGCGTTACGCCAGGACCACTGGTAGGATGGCCCCACGGCTCTCTGGCGATAGAACTCGACGGCTCTCTGGTATTCGGGGGAGTCTTCCGGCGGTGTGCTATCGGGGTTGGCGAAGAACGTTTGTCGTGCCAATGCCCACACGCTTCCGTTGAACGTGCGTTCGTCGGTGGCGGGAAGAAAACCCGGGCCGGGATCCAGGTCGAACGGCCCACTCTCGATGAACTTCTCCATCTGTTCGAAGTACTGGAACGCGGTGTCGCGGGTCGCGGGATCGAAAGCTCGTCGCGCCACGCTGAAGGAGAGTTCCAGGAAGTGATCGCGCTCCCGGTGGGCTTCTCGTCGGAGAGCCACGTAGCGCGTCACTAGGAACGCCTCCACCACCAGGTAGATTGCCCCGCGTTCGCGTCCCGTGAGCAACTGGCCTGCGCCGGGGAGGGCGGCCGAGATGAGAGGGGTGAGGGCGGTGGGCGGTGCTCCGGGCCCGGGCTCGGTAGCGCATGACGGTGGCTGTCGGGAATAGGGCTCACGGGCGCTGGCCGGTTGCGCCCTGCACACCCTTGACGCGGGCTGAGCGAGAAGATCGGGCGGAGGCGCGACGGATCGAATCACCTGACCCTTCAGGGGCGACACGAGGGCTGAGCCACCCAGGAGGGCCATCCACAGGCGCCGCGTGTGCACCTTGGGGCACGGGTGAGCTCTCGTGCTACAAGGCCGCTCTGACGCTGATATAGACCGGCTCATCGAAGCTGGAGGAGACGAAGAACACTCTGGCGAAGTCGATGCCCACGCGACCCGCTCTGACACCGATGCCGATGGAGGGTCCCCTGCTCTCGGAGTCGAGGAACGCGTATCCGGTGCGAAGTCGCACGAGATCACCCACGCCCAGTTCGAGGCCGACGCGTGCGTCGGGGTCGGTGAAGTCGTCCAGCGGTTCCTGTACGTCGATCAGGAGCCGCGCGTCGAGCGGTTGTTCAACGCCTTCAACGGTCGGGAGTGTCACCTGATATGCTATCCCGAATTGGACTCGTGTGGGGAGGGGGTCGGCCTGGGCCTGGTTCTCGACTTGCAGCCGGAACCCGGCGTGCTGTAGTGCGACACCCAACGTGAGGTCGTCGTTGGATCCGATCGTATACTGTGCGCCCACGTCAACGCCGTGGGTCGTGCCCACGATCGAGGGGAACAGCGTGCAGTCACCGGAGCATTCCTGGCGGAACTGAATGAGCTTGTAGTTGACTCCCAGGAAGAGATCGCCGTTGAGAGAGGTGGCGTACGACGCTACTAGCTCCACGTTCTTGGGTGATATGCGGCCGGTAGGGGGTCCCGGTCCGGGTCGGATCTCTTGCGTCCCGAAATCGACGAGGTAGGCCGAGGCTCCGAAGACGCCTAGTCGGTTGGCCGTGATGTAGCCGGAGACGGCGGTGTTGTTTGCTGCGAACGTGATAGCGTGGTGGATGGCGATCTCGTTGTGTCTCAGCTGTGCGAGGCCCGCCGGGTTCCAGAATGCCGATTCGCTGCTCCCTCCGTCGGCGACGCCTGCCTGTCCGAGGGCGGTGGCTCTGCCGCCTACGGGCATGAGCAGGAAGATGGCTCCCCCTCCCTCCGGCTCGTCGAGCTGTTGCATGCCGCGAGCGTGCGGCGCGAGGGTGGTTAGGAGAACGATGGTGGAGAAGCTAGAACGACTTAGCCTCATCGATGAGCATTATGGGGATGTCGTCTTCCACGGCGTAGATGAGGCGGCACGCGTGGCACACCAGCTCCTCGTTGGGCTCGGTGCGGTGCTCGAGCTCTCCCTTGCACTTGGGGCAGACGAGGATTTCGAGGAGTTCCTTGGAGAGCGGCATGGGGCGGTCGAATGTTCGATGGTCAATGGAATGGTGAATCGTGAAGGGCGGACTGCGCAAGTAACCTCTCGGGACCGGGTTGCGCTAGGGCCGGGCCGAGGGAACCGCAGAATGTAGAATGTCCAATGTAGAAGTCCCGGGTTCTGACTTGGAACTCGGACATTCTACATTGGACATTTCCGTACGGGGCGGCTGGCGATGGCCTACTCTCCCATGCGGTCTCCCGCATAGTACCATCGGCGCTGCCGGGCTTAACTGCCGTGTTCGGGATGGGAACGGGTGTGGCCCCGGCGCGCTAATCGCCAGCCATGAAACGTAGGATGGTCCGCATGGATGTTCCTGGATTGGAATCGGAAGAGATCAAGCTTCACGGGCGATTAGTACGGCTCGGCTGAAGCGCTCGCGCGCCTTACACCTGCCGCCTATCAACGTGGTAGTCTCCCACGGCCCTTCAGGGACCCGAAGGTCCAGGAGTGCTCATCTTGGGACGGGCTTCCCACTTAGATGCTTTCAGCGGTTATCCCTACCCGACATCGCTAACCGGCGGTGCCACTGGCGTGACAGCCGGGACACGAGCGGTCGGTCCGACCCGGTCCTCTCGTACTAGGGTCAGCCTCCCTCAGCACTCCAACGCCCACCACGGATACAGACCGAACTGTCTCACGACGTTCTGAACCCAGCTCATGTACCACTTTAACCGGCGAACAGCCGGACCCTTGGGACCTTCTCCAGCCCCAGGATGTGATGAGCCGACATCGAGGTGCCAAACCGCGCCGTCGATGTGAACTCTCGGGCGCGATAAGCCTGTTATCCCCGGCGTACCTTTTATCCGTTGAGCGATGGCCCGTCCACACGGGACCACCGGATCACTAAGGCCGACTTTCGTCCCAGCTCGAGGCGTCCCTCTCGCTGTCAGGCACCCTTCTACCTTTGCGCTCTACGTGCGATTACCGACCGCACTGAGGGTACCTTTGCGCGCCTCCGCTACCTTTTAGGAGGCGACCGCCCCAGTCAAACTACCCACCAGCCACTGTCCTCGCCGTTGTGCGACGGAGTGAGGCCGCTAACAAAACAAGGGTGGTATTTCACTGTTGCCTCCCCCCCAGCCGAAACCGAGGGTTCGTAGGCTCCCACCTATGCTACGCATGTCATGTCCACGTCCAATGGCAGGCTGTAGTAAAGGTGCACGGGGTCTTTTTGTCCTGTGGCGGGTAATCGGAATCCTCACCGATACTGCAGTTTCGCCGAGCTTGCGGAGGAGACAGTGGCCAAGTCGTTACGCCATTCGTGCAGGTCGGAACTTACCCGACAAGGAATTTCGCT
>JBHIEQ010000287.1:0-3925 GCA_046760725.1 Gemmatimonadales bacterium | reverse complement strand
TCTGACGCGGAACTTCGGGGCGGTGCTCGGTTATCCCGCGGAGCTCGTCCCGCTCGACAACCCGTATGAACTCAGGGTCGGCTCGACCCTGCGAGTGCGCTGCCTGGTGGACGGGGAGCCCGTGGACAATCAGCTTGTGATCGCGGGAGGAGAGCGCGAAGGCAAGGCGTTCGACGAACGCTCCACGCGGTCCGACGCCGATGGCGTCGCCACCATCACGATACGCTCAGCGGGCAAATGGTACGTCAAGTTCATCAACATGACCCCGTCGCCCGACGAGGACGTGGACTACGAGTCTAAATGGGCGACGCTCACATTCGAGGTGAAGCCGTAGGGCCGGGTCTCCTTCCCGAGATCCCCTAGCTTCCCGGCCGTCGCACCGGCGGCCGGCGCACCGGCGCCCGTCGCACTGCGGGACGCGAAGGGCGCGCCGAGCGAATAGCCGGCCGTCGCGCGGGCGCTACCATACGGGTCGGTGGACGCACCGCGCGCGTCGGCGCTGCCCGCCTGACGGGAGTGCGGGAAGGCCTGACCGACCGTGACCTGGACGGCGTCCTGACGGCCGGTCGCGTCTGGGGCGTGCGCGAGGGCGTCGCGCGTCTCACAGGCGTCCGGCTCTGAGGGGTAGTGCTCACATTGGGCCGCCGCGATACATTGGCGGGCCGCCTGACCACGGTAGTCGCTCGCGAATCCGGCTGCCGGCTCACTTGACGCGTCGTGCGGCTCACGGGCCGGTGGCGTTGAGCAGCGGGCTCGGTACGCCGCGTGGCCGGCGGCTGGACCGTGCTCCGCCGATCCGGCAGGTCCGGCACCCGTGTGCGCACGCGTGCGTCGGGCGGTGTTCGTCCCGTCGTCTTGGGCGCGATGACACGGCGCCCGTCGGTAATCCCCCATCCATCGGCCTGAATGCGCCGATCCCCGTTCTCGGCGCGCGGCCGCGTCATGACACGGCGCCCGTCGTTCACGGCGCGATCCGCGGGAGCGAGCACGCGCCGGCCCTGGTCGGCAGTGCGCGCCCGGGTCGTGAGCACACGCCGGCTGTCAGTAACGGCGCGTTCGCGGGTCTCGAGCACGCGGCGGTCGGTGGACGTCAGGACGGCGCGCCGCACTGTGGCGCCCGCGGACGGCTGACGCCTCCGCATCCCGATGAGACTCGTGTTGTCTCCCCTCCTCGCGGGCTGCTTGAACCGGTAGTTGCGGTCAACGAACGCAACCGGCCGGCGCGTCACCACATACCGCGGCGAGTACACGTAGTACGTCCCCACATAGTACCGCCCACCCCAGTAAGGACCATACCAGTACGGGTCGTGCCAGTACGGGAAGTAGTAAGGACTGTAGCCCGCGAACGTGTAGAACGGGTCGCAGTAGTAGGGGTCGTAGAAATAAGGGTCGTAATAGTACCAATCGTAGCACCGCGAGTAGTAGTACCCCACCCTGAACCGATACCAGAACGGGTAGTAGCCGCGCCCCATGTGAAAGCCGATGCTGAAGCGGAGGCCGGAGTTGTAGCCGCCGTAGTAGCGGTAACCCCTGTAGCTCGCGACCCGGTCCCATACGTCGTAGCGCACCAGGTCGTAGTCGAAGTGCGCGCCCCGAGCCATCCGCGCGGCGAGTGCGGTCAGGTCCGCCTCAGGGTCGTCGCCCACGCGCCATACGTCGAGCTGGTAATCCCAGTGGTCGCCGAGCACCAGCTCGTCGAACTGGAAGGGGTCGCGTGAGTATGCGGCATAGACCATCCCCGTTCCGCTCGACTCGAACACCTCAAAGGCCTCGCGGTCTCCACGTCCGCGAATCTCGAAGTCGTCCCCGCCCCTCAGGAAGTGGTCCATGAACGGGTCGAGCGGAAACAGGACGCGGACTCGACCGTCCGGATCGGCATGGAGGACCAGGACGTAGCCGTCGTCGAGGGTCTTCACCCCGACGCGCACGCGGTTGCCGCGCTCAATCGGTGCGCGCTTGTTGAGCCAAACCTTGATGGGTGGATCGTCGGGCACCACGGCGCCGGCGGGCAGCTCGGCCGGGCCAGCGGCGGGCAACGCAACCAGCGCTAACAGAACAGGGTTCATCATGGGGTCCTCCCCAGAGCCGTCCAGATCGCGCTTTCCGTTCCCATCATAACCGCGAGAACCGTGCCAACACTTAAGTTATTGGTTTTCCGCGATTTAGCAAATCCAGCACCGCCTCCTTTTGTCCTCGGAATGAGACAGGCGGTGTACGCAGTACGCTGTGGGAACCGTTGCGGCCACGGGCCGCGGCAGCAACCCCGCACTGCGTACAGCGTAGTGCTTACCGCGCACCGCTTCACCCCATCTCCTTCCCCCTCAGAATTCCCTCCCGCCCGTACTTCTCGGTGATCCTGTCAACCGCCAGCGCGAGCTTTCGATCCCTGTCGGTGTCCGTTTCGGACTCCTCAATGGGTGCTACCAGTGGGAGTTCCAGGGGTTCCTCGTCCTCCGCTCTGAGCTGGGTGAGCCTGATGCCGAGCAGCCGCACGGGAACATTGCGCTTGCCCCGGAGGCGAATGAGCAGCCCGCGCGCGGCGCGGTAGATCGACCGATCCGACTGGACGGGCTGTGGCAGGGTTTTGCCCGCCTGCCTGGTCTGGAAGTCGTAGTCCCTGAGCTTGACCGTGATCGCTCTGCCGGCGAGCCGCTTGCGCCTGAGGTCGCTGGAGACGCGCGTCGCCAGGCGCAGCAGCTCACGTTCCAATGCCTCTTCGGTCGCGAGATCCTCCGTAAACGTGCGCTCGTGTCCCAGGGACTTCCTGCCCCCGTGCGCAGTGACGCGGGTGGATGCTTGGCCGCGGATGCGACGATGGAGCCACTGCGCGGTCCGCTTACCGAGCCACGCGGACAGCGGGTCAAGCCCGACGGCGAGCGCGTCTCTCACGGTGAGGAGCTCATGGGCGGCGAGCCGCGCCTGTAGCTGCGGTCCGATGCCGGGGATGTCCCGGAGATCGTGTTCCGCAAGGAACGCTGCTTCTTTCCCGGGCGGTACGACCCACACTCCCTCGGTGGTGTACCCCTTGTGGGGTTTCGCCCGCTTCGCTGCGAGCTTCGCTATCAGCCGATTGGCTCCTCCGCCCACGGACACCGGGATTCGGGCCTCCTCGAGCACGACGGCGCGGATCTCTCGTGCGGTCGCTTCGAGCGGCGCGCCGCGGTAGAGGTGCTCGGTGCCCGTCATGTCGAGGTAGAACTCGTCGATACTGGCAGCCTCGACGATGGGTGTGAACCTTTCCAGGACGCGCCTCACGGCCCGGCTCCTCTCCTGGCATGCGGTTCTCGAAACACCGACCCGCACCGCTTCGGGGCATAGTCTGAGTGCGTGGGCCATGGGCATTCCCGAGTGAACACCGTAGGCCCTCGTCTCGTACGACGCCGAAAGCACCACGCCCCGCTTCGAGCCCCCCACCAGGAGGAGTCTTGCCTTGCCTGCTACGTCGGGGTCCTCCAGGCGGGCCACCGAGACGTAGAACGCGTCGGCATCGACGAGGAGGACTCGTGCTGGTTTCTCGTCGGCGATTGAGGATCGGCGATTGGCGATGTGTGTTTGGTGGCCTGGCATCTACAATGGCCGCTCCGCGATTCGAGTCCTTCTCAGTCTGCCGAGTCGTTCGGGATCGCGGTGCCCGCCGCGAGCTCAATGTAGGTCTCCTGCGCGCTCTTGAAGTCCACTCCCGTGACCGGCGTTACCCGCATGTAGGACCCGTCGGACTGGAGCTCCCAGCCCATTGGGTCCTGGATCTCAAGTTCCATGCTCCGGCCCAGCCGGGCGCGCGCCTCGTCGTCGTCCACGGGAGCCAGCACCTCCACTCTGCGCCGCAGGTTGCGCGGGCGCCAGTCGGCGGAGCCGATGTACCACTCGTCCTCCCCCGCGTTGCCGAAGCGGAAGACCCGTGCGTGCTCCAGGAACCGGCCCAGGG